>NZ_JAHLZE010000006.1 GCF_020148105.1 Methanobrevibacter sp. TMH8 | reverse complement strand
GAACACAAACTGAAACCAAATTACTAGGAATTTCACACAACTTAAAAAGAATATACAAAGAAATAAATAAAAATAACTAAATATAAAACCCTAAACCCTAAAAAAAAGAAAAAAAGAAAGAAATTTTTATGAGTCGTCCTCTTTTTGTAATATTATTTTTAAGAAATAAATAAGGATAATAATGAAATAAGTAGCTGATTTAAACTATTTGTTTAAGAAATAAATAAATATAAAATAAGTAGCTGATTTAAACTATTTGTTTAAGAAATAAATAAATATAAAATAAGTAGCTGATTTAAACTATTTTTAAAGAATTTGAAGAATTAAATAATTTAAAATAAAAATTTAAGAATTTAAATAATAATAAAATATAATAAAAATAATTTTGAGAATATTTAAATTCTCATAGCAATATTGTCTGCTTCTTTAATTATCTCTTCTTTTTCAAGTAATTCTTCTTTTGAATGAACTCCTGCAGCTAATAAAGTGTTTACTACATCAAAGCCCATAAAGTTATACAGATATGTTTTTTGATGTTCACTATAAGATTCATAAGTTTTTGGATCTGGATTTCCTTGTGTATAAATCAATATAGCTTTTTTACCATCAAAACTTCTTGTTTTACTATTAAATACACTAAAAAACCTGTCAGTAAATAATTTAGTTTGAGCTGAAACTTCACCATAATAAATTGGAGATCCAACAACAATTAAATCTGAGTTTTCAATTTCTGTGTTGATTTGATTCATATGATCGTCTAAATCACATCCTTCATTCTCTTTACAGTATCCACAGTCTTGACAGGGATTTATATTTAAATCATTTAGAGAATAAAATGTTGTGTCATGATTGTTTTCTTCTGCTCTATTTAATACTTTATTAATTAATGTAGCTGTACTTCCATTTTTATTTGGGCTTCCTGAAAAACCAAGAATCTTCATAATACCACCACTTTCTTATTTTAAAAATCATCTAATTATTTTAACATTTATTATCAATCAGTTAATTTTATTATATTGATATTTTAATTGTATTGATATTTGCATTGATTAATAATAATTTTCAATGTTATTATTGATTGATAATAATTTTCATAATTAATTATAATAATTTTATAATTAGTATTATTCTCATTATTATTCTGTTTATTATTTCTAATAAATTTAATTATTATTCTTTATATAGATAATTTTATAGATTATAATATTCTAAATATTGTGTGTACAATTATAGTATTAATGTATATTTTAAAATATTATATATTTTGATATTCATAATTTTTATTATTTATTTTAAAATATTAAATAAAAATATTAATAATAAAAATAATACTAATAGTAATAACAATAAAAATAATAGCAATAGTGTCAATAATAGTACCAATAATAATAATAATAATAATAATAATAATAATTTTTTTAATTGTAATTATAATTG
Source organism: Methanobrevibacter sp. TMH8 (assembly GCF_020148105.1). Taxonomy (NCBI): domain Archaea; kingdom Methanobacteriati; phylum Methanobacteriota; class Methanobacteria; order Methanobacteriales; family Methanobacteriaceae; genus Methanobrevibacter; species Methanobrevibacter sp. TMH8. The sequence goes on along the minus strand of NZ_JAHLZE010000006.1, from coordinate 21,314 downwards.
AGTTAAGCTAGGAGATGATCCTATAGTTTCAGATAAAGATCTTTTTGATGGAATGGATGAAAATAATCAAAAAAAGTATAAAAAAGATACAATCAATAGATATGGTAGAAAATCATTTAAAAAAGCTAATAGAAGTATTAAAAAAATGAGTTCTGCAGAATGGGAGAATTATCAAACTAATTTAAATAATTTGATTCAAGAAATAGCTGATTCAATGGATAATAATAGTTATGATTCAAAAAAAGTTCAAAAACTGATTACAAAACATTTTAAATTGGTAGGAACATTAAATCCAACAACCAAAGAATCTTATATTGAGTTAGCCAATTTATACAAGGAACATGAAGATTTTGTAGTGTTTTTTAATAATTATAATGAAGGACTTTCTGAATTTTTATCTAAAGCTATGATTTATTTTGCAAGAGAAGATTCTAGAAAGTAATTTTTTAAATTAGTTATATTTTAGATTATTATATTGAGCATAATAAATTACAAGTATCAAATTATATATACTATAATTAATATTATAATAATTTATGAAAGAAAAAGCAATAAAGATAGAGGATTCAGATACATTTCAAACAATATTTACAAAATATGGTGCATTGGCTTTAGATAAACAAGAAAGTTTAGGAAATCTTATTGGAGATAATGTTGGTAAGTTAAATATTGAAAAAGGAACAATCTCATTTGGAGAATTAGAATTTAATGCTCAAATACTAGGGATCTTGTCTAAAGAAACTAACAAATGGCATTGGGCTTGGGATAATGAAGATATTGGATTGCCTCAAGATATTATTAAAGAAGCATCTGAAGTTAAAAAAATTGGTGAAGAACATGATATTCCTCAATTCACTGAAAGTGTTTTTGATGCTGATTTACTTGAAGCTCATTTAATATCTATGGCTGTTTCAGGAATTATGGGCGATTCTGGATATTATGCTGATGATAACGAAGAATTTACATTTTTTGTAACTATTCAATCTGATGAAATCCCTCTTGATGATAGCATTGAAAGATTTATCAATGTTTACAATAAATTCCAAAAAGAATTTGATGTTAAACCAAGACTTGCATTTGAAGGTTATACTAAACTAAGAGGATATAAATTTAAAGAAAAAGAAGAGTTTTCAGTAGCTAAAATAGGTGAATCAAGAGTTATTGTTGGGTTTACTGAAAGAGGCAATGTAACTCATATACAAACTATGTTGGAATAATTTTATTATTTCTCTTTCTTTTTGTTTAGTATTAATTATTAATTAAGTAGCTAAAAGCTAAATATAACTAACTAAATATTAGTATTTTAATATTAGTATCTAAATATTAATAGTTTAATATTAGTAGCTAAATATTAATAGTTTAATTAGTAGATAACTAGTAATAGTTAAATATTAGTAGCTAAACTATTAAAATTTGTAAAATTTTTATTTAGTCTTTTATTATTGCTTGCTCATTTATTAGTCTTTTAAACATTCTTTTATTCATTCATTTTTTTATCAATTGTTTATATATTTATGATTATTTATTTCTCTAATCATTGTTTATTTCTGTTATTTATGTATACTATGGGAGTTTTTTTATGAATGATGAATTAATTGAAGAGATATGTTATGAAATTTCTGTTTTAATAGATTCTGGATTTTATGATTGTGAAGAGATCCTTGAAATTATTGAAGAACAATTTATTGATGAAGAACTTTCTCTTGATAAAGTTAATCATATTATTTCAACTAAATATAATGAAAAATTATCTAAAGAAAAGAAATGGGTAAGGCCTACTGATTTTGACAAACTTAAGGAAAGTTTTATTCAATTAAACAAAAATAATATTGTAACTATTCATAATGCAGGTTATACTATTGATGAAGGCGTTCATGACTCTTTTGAAGTATTTCATCATCTTAAATCAAAAGATTTAACTCCTGATGGTTTTTGTTTTTATCATTTTCAAGATATTGAAAGAGCTTTTGAATCAAAATTATTATCTATTGCTTTTGGAGATTTTGAAAATAATGAGAAAAAATCATTGGAAATTGGAAAGATAATAGTTGATGTTTTGAAAAATAATGGATTCTCAATTAATTGGAATGAAGATATTAATACACGAATTGAAATTAAACCATTTAAATGGGAAAAGTTCTTTGATAATGAAGATTATGAAATGGAAGGATCTTTTAATTCTTTTTTAGATAATAATAAACAAAATAAATATAATAAATAAAATGAATGATATATAATTAATTATATAATAAATTTTATAATAAATTTTATAAATAAATTATATATTGAATTTATACATTTATTGAATTTATATATTGAATAAAATGAAACAAAAAACACTAAATTTAATGGAAGAAGCAGTCTCATCAGCAGGAAGATGGACTTGGATAGAATTAGCTGATGACTCTATACAACTAGAATTTGAAGAAGTTCAATTATATAAACCTACTTTAGAGAAATATGGTAGGCATTCTAGTGAAATAGCTATTAGATTAGCTGATAATACTTTTTTTACTATTTTTTATAATAATGATGAAGATATGAAATTTATTAGTTTAGAAAATGATTTTTCATTTGAAATCTCTGAAAATGGCTTGAAATTTCAAGATTTCAACATTTTAAAAAAGATTAATAATGATTATAATTTTAAAAAAACATTAATTGGTGAATATCCGTCTGATATAAAAAATGGAGACTTTGATTTTTTATTAACTATTATTTTTGAAAATATTGCTATTGTTTGTGGAGCTAATCAATTGAATTTTTTCAATGATTTTGAATCTTTAAATGATGAAGATATAAAAAAACTGTCTAATCAATGGTGGATTTATTGGATTGATTATTGGAAATCTAAAAAAACTAATAATAAATATGAATATGATCCTGCATGTGAATCTATTATATTAGATTACTAGAATACAGATATAATCATAAAATATAATTATGGAATATAATATAAATATTATAATTATAGAATGTAATTATAGAATGTAAGTATAAAATATAATCTATAATATAAAATATAAATATTAAAGTATAATATATATTTACTATGAAATCTAAAGCTCATGTTAAATCTGAAGACTTAACTATAGAAGATATATCTAATTTTTTGCATGATTTAGAGAATATAAACTCATTTTTTATTTTGGAAAGAGGAAATTGCAGTTATCTTCAATGTATTAATTATAATGATTCTATTTTAATTGAAGAAAGAATCTATAAAGATGATGGATTTAAACATTATATTTTAGGTCATGAAGACATTGAAGATAATGAAGATAATGAAAATATTACTAATGAGCTTGCCATTGATGATAAATACTTTAAAAGATACTATAATGAATTATTTTCTATAGAAGAAGCTATAGATATTTTTACAGATTATTATACAAAAATTCCTTTTAAAAATATCATAAGAAGAAATATAACTCATGAATTTAGAGACTTAGAAAAAGGATTTATTTTTATTAAATGGTTAGATTCAGCTGTGGATAATTTTAAAGAGAGTCTTGAGGAATTTGTAGAAATTATTGAACCATTTATTATTGATGAACTTAAAAAAGATTGTATTGGTTATAAAATTCACTTTGATTCTGAAGAAATCTCTATTCTTGAAAATGAAGATAAATCTAATGATAACTATTCTGAAAGCGATGATAATATTATTAAATGTTCTGCGTTTAAGGTAATAGACATTCGATGGGCTGTTCAGTCTATTATAGAAATAGCTAGTAAATACGAATTTTTAGAGGATATTTTATTATTTAAAAAGGATAAAATTGAAGAAAATAATTTCTTTAAATTAAATATTGATGATTTTAGAGAATAGTTTGAATTAAAAATAATAACTAATATAAAATAACTAATATAATAACTAATATGTTAATTCATATTTTAAATAAGTAAATAGAGTTTGATGATGATGGATAATATTAATGAAGGCTATAATTATTTAAATATATCTAAAGATTTTTATGGAGTCATTCCTCATAATAGAGCTATTGAAATAGCTAATTATGAGTTTTTTTGGGATTGTGTTGATGAACTTGCTCCTTTTGGTAGTGATGAAGGATATATGGCCTTTATTGAATTAAATGATTGGATTATTGAAAACCCTGAAAAAAATATTCTTGATTGTTTCAAATGGATTTTTGATTGTTGGGATCTTAAAATTGAAGATTTTGATGAGAATATTATTGATAATGAATCTATAAATAAAATAATATTAGATCTTGATTTTAACCAAGATTTATTAATACTTGATATAACAATAATAGCTACTGGTTTTGGTCAATTAATTATAGAAGGAAAAATTGATGATGAAATTAAAAATATTATTCATTTATCTATTCTTCGTCAAATGAATTCTAATGTTTTAAGTGAATTCCTTGGTGATAATGAAGGTTGGAAGTATGATAGATATAAATATTTACAAAAATTAATTGAGATCCTTGAAATGGCATAAATATTAATATATTTTAATTTTGAATTGTTTATTTTATTAATGTTAAACTTTTTACTTTTAATACTTACAATTATTAATTTATTTTATAAAATTCTATATATGATAATACTAATCTAGATTTTATTAATATAACAATAATTATTATTGAATTAAACATTAACTTAATATATGACAATATATCAATAGTATAATGGGTTGTTTAATTTAATAATGAGATATCTATTTTGACAATAATTTTGTTAAAAAAATAATCAAAAATTTAAATGATTCGAAAAATAAACTAAATATAAACTAAATAATTAGATTCATATAATTTCATGAAAAAACAATATAAATATACTATTTAGTTAATAATTTACTATTAATAACTATTTAGTTAGTAAACTAAAACTTTTAATATAATTTAGAAAAATGGGAGATTTCAATGACTTGTAATATTTTAGTTGGTGGAGCTTGGGGAGATGAAGGTAAAGGAAAATGTATAACTTATCTCTGTGACAATGATAAGCCCAATATAATAGCTCGTGCGGGTGTAGGGCCAAATGCTGGTCATTCTGTTGAATTTAATGGTGAGAAATATGGGCTTAGACTAACTCCCTCTGGTTTTGTACATAGGGATGCGAAATTGCTTATTGGCGCAGGTGTTCTTGTTGATCCAGAAGTTTTCTTCCATGAATTAGATTATCTTAATAAATATGATGTAAGAAGCAGATCTTTTATGGATTATAGGTGTTCTATGATAGCTCCTGAACATAAAGAAAGAGATCAAGCTTCAGATCATCTTTTTAAAAAGATTGGCAGTACTGGAACTGGTTGTGGTCCAGCTAACTCTGATCGTGTTATGAGAACAGCTAAAATGGCTCAAGACCTTCCTGAACTTGAAGATTATATCACTGATGTTCCTTTAGAGGTTAATGAAGCTATTGATAATGGTGAAGATGTTTTCATAGAAGGTTCTCAAGGTTTTGGACTTTCTCTTTATTATGGGACTTATCCTTTTGTAACTAGTAAAGATACAACAGCTAGTACTTTTGCAGCTGATGTAGGAGTTGGACCAACAAAAATTGATGATGTAATTATAGTTTTCAAATCATATATTACAAGAGTTGGTGAAGGACCTTTCCCATCTGAAATGCCTCAAGAACAAGCTGAAGAATTAGGTATTGAAGAATATGGGACAGTTACTGGTAGAAGAAGAAGGGTTGGTTTGTTTGATATGGATTTAGCTAAAGAAGCTTGTATGATTAATGGTGCAACTCAAATAGCTTTAACATGTGTTGATCGTCTATTCCCTAACTGTGAGAGAACTCAAGATTATTCATCACTTTCCGGTGAAACAAAAGCCTTTATTGATGAAATAGAAAAAGAAACTGGAGTCCCAGTTACTATAATTTCAACAGGGCCTGATTTAAAAGATACTATTGACTTAAGAAAAGAGTTATTATAACTATTTTCTTAATTTTTATAGATTTACTATATTTTTTATAGTTTTACACTTTTTTGTATATTTTTTTATTTTTTATTTTTATAGATTTACTATATTTTTTATAGATTTACACTTTTTTGTATATTTTTTTATTTTTTTTATTTTTATGGATTTTTTTGAAATTTAATACTATTTTTTTGATAATTTTTATAATAAATAATAAATAATAATAAATATTATTAATAATAAATATTATTCATGACTTAATAATGGTTATTCATATTTAGCATTCTATATAATCTGAAAATATCATTTGATTATCATTTGATTATTATTATAAAAATTTAAATATTAATCATCATATTTTCAATATACTTTGATATAATTTGATTATATTTTGATATATTTTGATATAATTTGATTATATTTTGATATAATTTGATTATATTCAATTATATTTTCATTTATTTTTTATTTTAACCTTCATTAAATTTTTAAATGGTTTTAATATGTTAGAAAATATTAAAGGATTATTTCCAATTCTTAAATGGGCAAAAGAATATAATAAGGACTTTTTAAGATTTGATATTATTGCTGGAATTACTGTTGGAGCAATCACTATCCCTGAAGTTATTGCTTACTCATCATTAGCAGGTTTGCCTCCTGAAGCAGGATTATATGCTGCTTTAGCTGCTTTATTTGTTTATTTTATTTTTGGAACTTCTAATCAACTTTCTGTTGGTCCAACTTCAGCACTATCAATTTTAGTAGGGTCTACAATTGGAACCTTAAGTATTGCTAATCCTTCTAATTTTTGGGCTATAGCTTCATTTGTTGGGTTATTAGTAGGTGTTTTTTCAATAATAGCTTGGGTTCTACATATGGAATTTATTGTTAGGTTAATTTCTAAAACTGTTTTAACAGGATTTTCTGCAGGTGCAGCAATATATATAGCTATTACTCAGATATCTAAACTAATGGGGATTGATGGAGCGACTGGTGGTGTTTTTTCTAGGATATTTTATATGGCTGGTCATATTAATGAAATCAATATTATTACTTTGGGAATAGGTATAATATCGATTGTATATCTACTTTTAAGTGAAAAATATCTATCTAAATTACCTAATGCTTTGTTTATTGTTGCAATACCTATAATATTATTTTCAGTCATGGATTTAAGTTGGTTAGGGGTTAGTTTAGTAGGAAACATTCCTTCAGGTTTGCCGATGATTGAATTTCCAGAATTGCCTGGTGGAGATCTCACTCTTATATTAAACCTTGCTTTATTCTGTTTTATTTTAAGTTATGTTGAAGGTATGGGTGCAACTAAAACATTAGCTCTAAAAGAGGATAATGATAATAATTCTGTTGATAACAATAAAGAACTCTTTGCTTTGGGAATATCTAATATATTTTCTGGTTTACTCCAAGGTTTCCCTGTAGGAGGGAGTTTATCGAGATCTGCTATCAATGAAGAATCTGGGGTAAAATCTCCCCTATCTAACTTATTTTCAGGGCTGATTGTAGTAATAGTACTTTTATTTTTCACACAATTTTTCAGTAATCTTCCAGCAACAGTTTTAGCAGCTATTATAATTGTAGCTGTAACTAAACTTTTCAATTTAAAAGAATTAAAGAGATATTATAGAATAAGTAAAAAAGAATTTATCTATGCTATAGTTACTTTAACAGGAGTAGTATTTTTGGGAATTCTTCAAGGAATATTTATTGGAGTTATTATTTCTGTTTTAGGAATTTTATACAATATTTATAGTCCTAAGATAGTTGAATTAGGTCGTGTTAAAGGAACTAGGTTATATAAAAATATTAAGTTCCATGAGCCTGAGAAAACTTCTCCTAATATTTTAATTTTACGTATTGAGGGTGCACAGCTATTTATAAATTCAGAAAATATCAATCTTGAAATATTAAAAAGAATAAAAGAAAAAAATGAAAAAGAAAATGCTAATATTTCTGTACTTGTATTAGATATGGGAAATACAGATTATCTAGATATGGCTGGAGCTGAAAATTTAGAAGTTCTACAAGATATTCTAGCTAAAAAAGGCGTTGAACTAAGATTAGCTCATATAAATTCACCAGTTAGAGATATATTGTGGAAAATGGGTTTAAATAAAAAATTAAATATGTATAAAGGAATATATCCAACTATTGATGATATTGTATATAATTGGCAAAAGAAATATTATGATGGGGCTAACAAAGAGGATAAAAAAGAATAATTATTCTTTTGATTAAGTATTTATTTAAATCATTTATTTAGATTAATTTAAAATATCTAATCACTAATATATGGTTGTTTTAAAGTTCCATATTTTCCCTTTTTTACAGCTAATTCTACAAAATCAAGAGATTTTTCAATTGATGTAGTTAAATTATTTCCTTTTATACTATATCCTGCTAATGCAGCTGAAAAAGAACATCCTGTCCCATGAACATTGCTTGTTTCAATGAGGGGCTTTTTTATAGTTTTTATTTCTTCAGTGGATTTGTTGAAAAAAGTATTGATTCCATCGAGATGGCCTCCTGTTATTATAACATTAGAAATTTCTCCAATTTTATAAGCTGCTTCTATGGCATTATTTGTATTATTAATTTTAATCCCTGAGATAATTTCAGCTTCATGGATGTTTGGAGTAGCTATTAAACAGTGTGGTAGTAAATATTTTTTTAAAGAAGTAGCTATTTCTTCTTTCATATTCTTTATTTCTTCTCTTTCTTTTAAAAGAGATCCTCCTGCACTTGCAACCATAACAGGATCTACAACAACTTTAATATTATATTCTTTAATTTTTTTACCTACAGTTTTAATTATTTCTGTCGAATAAAGCATTCCTGTTTTTCCATAAGAGATATATTCTCCATATTCATCAAAAATTGAATCAATTTGTTCTTCTATATATTCTATACTTATGGGCATTAAAGAAAATACTTTAGTGGGATTTTGTGCTGTTAATGCAGTTATAGCTGCAGTACCATGAATTTCAAGGGCACTAAATGTCTTCATATCAGCTATTATTCCAGCACCTCCAGATGGATCAAATCCAGCTATTGAAATCCCAATCATTGTATCATCTATTATATTATCTATTATTTATCTATTATATCATCTATTATTTGTATTGAATTCATATTATAAAGGATTTAATCTTTTCTAGTAACCTTTAAACGTTCTGCACCATGTATTGATTCAACACCAATATTTAAACTTTTTAAATAGCTTTGTGTTTCACTTCCAGATCCATGAATCATTATTTCACCAAGATCTTCAGTTGTATTTACATCAAGAGACATATAGAATGAATCATAAATAACTGGTTCAAATTTATTATCACTAGCTTCTTTCACATGCTTTTTGAAACTAAATTCTCCAAATTTCATGTCGATTGATTGTGGTTTAATTATAAGTCCATTTGTTCCTCCACCTTTTGAAGGAACTATAATAAAATCGATGATTTTTGCTGATTCAATTAATGCATCAATATTTGTTTTTGAAATAAGTGGAATATCTGAAGGTACAATAAAAACTTTCTTAGTTTTATGCCTACACCAATCCATAGCTTGCTCAATAGCAGTATTTAAATTCAATCCTTCGTTTTCAACTAAAGTTAGAACTTCAAGTTCATTTGCATATTCTAAAACATCTTTATCTGCACTTATTATAACTACTTCATTAACCACATCTTTCAATGTCTTTGTTACATCTTTTAACATAGCTTTTAGAAGTTCTTCTCTTTCTTCTAATTTTAAAAAAGGAGATAATCGAGTCTTTGCATTAGAAAATTTTGAAACAGGTATTATTGCATATATTTCATCCATTTTAATCTACTCTTTATTATTTTTCTAAAATACATAGAATATTTTTTAATTTTTAAAATCTAAAATTTATACAGGCTCTGTTATATAACTCATATTTTTTCATATTTTAAAAGCTTTTATAAAAACTTATTTTTTAGAGTTTGTTTTTAATATCTTAAAAACTTTTGTTGTTTGAATTTTATAGAGTATATAATGATAATATATTTTGATTATATATTTCAATTTTATATAGAGTTATTTTTAGATTGAAAAATTTATCATATATATAAAAATTGTTTTTTTGATTATAAATTCTTTTTTAATTGAAAAATTGATTCAATATGATAAAATTGCTTTATAACTAATAATTAATGGTTTAATAGTAAAATTTAGATTGTATAAAGTGTAAAATATAAATATAATACTATATAATAATATTAACATGAAAAATAAGCCAATAAGATATAAAGAAAAACTTTCACAGAATTATTATCCTATGTATGATATCTTATTTTTAAAATATATGGGGGAAAAAGGAAATGAATTGCAGCAAAAAGGCTTTTTAAAAGCTTTAGGTATAAATATAGAAGGAAAAATTATAGCAACAAACACTAAAATACCTCCTGATAAAATTGAAGGAAAAAGATCTGAATTGGATTGTAGAATAATAACTATGTGTGGGAAAGACATAAATATAGAAGTGCAAAGACAAAAAACAGATGACTTTTTAGAAAGACTGACAGTTTACTGTTGTAAAAGAGCAGTGGAATCAATAGCTAAAGGAAAAAACTATAAAAAAATTAAAAAAGTCATAGCAGTAGCGATATGTAATTATGCCTTTTTAAAATCACTAAAATACCACAATACTTTCCATATAAATAATAGTAATGCTTATATCCATGAAAATCTAATAGATAAAATAGAAATACATATAATCGAAATGGAAAAATTTAGAAAAACACATATTTATGAAGAAGATTTAAGTCAAAATGGCAAAATAATTAAAATAAAGAAGGATTTAGAAAACAATTTGAAACATCAATATTTAGCATTTATTGATGATGAAACAAGTCATGAAAAAAGAAAGGAGATAGTTAAAATGGGAGATGAAGGTTTAAAAGCTTCAATGAAATGTTTAGAAAATGCACTACAAAATGGTGCATTTGATGAATATTTCTATCAAAAAATGAATGAATTTCATCAAGAAAATATAATGAAGGAAATGGAAGAAAAAGGACAAGAAAAAGGACGAAAAAAAGAACAGATTAAAATAGCTAAAAGATTAAGAAAAGTAGGAATGTCTAAAAAAGAAATAAGTACAATAACTGACTTGCCAATTGAAAAAATAGAAAATATTTAAAAGGTTTTAATTCCTTTTAAAAAAGCTTTAATTAATTCTATTTTTAATCTTGATATTATGAAAATTAATAAAGTTTGATATTAATATGTTTTAGCCATTAAAGCAGTATATTTTCCTTTTTTTCCACAATGGGCACAAGTGTTATCTTTAGGATTATTATTAAACTCACTATCTTCAGATTGTATTCCAAGAATATCTACTTCAGTTGTCTCTTCAATGGTTTTTCCACATTCTTCATCTCCACACCAAGTAAATGAGACTACTTTTTCATTTGATATAAGTTCTTTAACACTATCTAAATTGTCAATAGCTACAATAGATTCTTTCATCTTTTTCCAAACTTTTTCTTTCATATTTTTAGTTATTTCTTCAAATATTTCTTCAATTTTTGCGGAGTAGTCTGAATTTAAATCAATTTCTATTTTTTCAAGGGTATCTCTTCTAACAATCACTGCCTTATTATTTTCAAGATCTCTTGGCCCAAGTTCTATTCTTACGGGAGATCCTCTCAATTCCCATTCATAAAACTTTTTACCTGGACGCAAATCTCGATTATCCATGTTTACTCGTATTTCTTTAGATTCAAGAGAAGATTTAATTTCTTCACATTTAGCTAAAACTTCTTCTCCTCCTTTTTTGAAAATTATTGGTATAATTGTTACTTGATTTGGGGCAACTTTTGGTGGAAGACATAATCCTTTTTCATCACCATGAATACCAATAACAGAAGCTATAACTCTGTCTGAAAGACCATAACAGGTTTGATAAGCATATTCATGAGTACTTTCAGCTGTTTCATAGGTAATATCAAATGTTTTAGCAAAAGTTTGACCAAGATTATGAACAGTTCCAATCTGGAGTGTTTTACCATCTGGCATTAATGTATCAAAAGCCATTGTATAGTCTGCCCCAGGGAATTTATCCCAAACTGGTCTTTTACTTAAAAGATAAGGAATAGCTAGAATATCAAAAAATTCTTTATAAATTTCCATAGCTGTTTCAACTTGTTCATCAGCTTCTTTCTTACTTGCATGTACAGTATGGGCTTCTTTAAAAGTTGTAATCTCTCTAACTCTTATAAGTGGTCGAGTATGTTTAGTTTCATATCTAAATGTATTAACAACTTGGTAAAATTTCATTGGAAGATCTATATGGGACCTTACCCATAGTGAAAACATAGGATACATAGCTGTTTCACTAGTTGGGCGAATAGCTAATTTTTCATTAAGTTCTTTTTGCCCTCCATGAGTTACCCAATAAACCTCATCTTCAAATCCTTTAACATGAATTCCTTCTTTAGCTAATTCTTCTTCTGGTACAAGAAGGGGGAATAATACTTCTTCATGTTCTTTATCTAATATTCTTTTAAGTGGGTTAATAATATGTTTTCTTAGTTGGAATCCATAAGGTAACCATACACTCATACCTTTTATTGGATATCTTGAGTCAATTATATCTGCTTCTTCTAAAATATCATGAAACCATTGGCTGAAATCTTCCATTTAATCACCAAATTATGTAAAAATTCATTATAAATAAAATTCATTAGTATTGATATTAATATTTAGTATTAATATTAGTATTTTGTATTATATTAGTATTTAGTTTATAATAATTAATTATATAATTTTTAACTATTATAAATTTTAATATTTAATTATATTTTTTAATAATTTTTCATTTTAAATATTTTTACTTTTAATTTATTTTTGTATATTTTTGTAAAAAATCAAAAGTTATTTTATTAGTGTAAGCATATACATAATATTATTTAATAGAAATATTATGATAAAAAGATTATATTTGTTGTGATTTTAATTTCATGAATATAATATCTGAAAAATAATATGAAGAGGAATTGAATAACTATGGATTCTAAAAAGATTCAGATGCCTAGAGAGGTTCATATTGGTCCTGATATTATAGATAATACTGGGAGTATATGTAAAGATTTACGTTTTGAAGGAAATGTATTAGTTGTTACTGGGCCAAATACTCTTAAAATTGGAGCTGATAAAGCAATTGAAAGCCTTGAAAAGGAAAATTTTTCAGTTGATCTTTTTAAAATTGATTCAGCGACATCTCAGACAGTTAAAAATGTTGAAGATAAACTAGATGGCACTTCTTTAATTATTGGTGTTGGAGGAGGTAAAGTAATAGATGTAGCTAAAATGGCAGCTACTAATGCTGGAATTTACTTTATTTCTTTACCTACAGCTGCTTCGCATGATGGAATAGCATCTCCACTTGCTTCTATTAAGAATAGTGCAGGTTCTGTTTCTCTAACTGCTGAAGCTCCTATTGGTGTTATAGCTGATACAAATATTATTCGTAATGCTCCGTTTCGTTTACTTTCTGCAGGGTGTGCAGATATTGTTTCTAATTATACAGCTATTAAAGACTGGCAATTAGCTAATAGACTTCAAAATGAATCATATAGTGAATCAGCAGCAGCACTTTCAATCATGACAGCTAAATTAATAATGAAATCTTCAAAATCTGTTAAACCTGGTTTAGAAGAGAGTGCTCGTCTTGTAGTTAAATCTTTATTTAGTAGTGGGATGGCTATTAGTATAGCTGGATCAAGTCGTCCAGCTAGTGGTAGTGAACATAAATTTAGTCATGCTTTAGATAAAATTGCTAAAAAACCAGCACTTCACGGTGAACAATGTGGTGTTGGAACAATAATGATGATGAATCTTCATGGTGGAGATTGGAAAGTTATAAAAAATGCATTAAAAGATATGAATGCTCCAACAAATGCATATGAATTAGGAATTGATCCTGATGATATTATTGAAGCATTGACTTTAGCTCATACTATTCGTCCTGAAAGATATACTATATTAGGTGATAGAGGACTTTCAAAAGATGCAGCTAAAAAATTGGCTATAAAAACAGGAGTGATTTAATGATAACTTTAATTGGAGAAGATTTAGCAGAAATTGGGTTAACATTCGTCTTTGAAGGACCAGCTGAAGCCTGCCAAAGTTGTAGATTTAAGGCCTCCTGTGTTGATTCCTTAGAAAAAGGAAGAAAATATACTATTACTGATGTTAGAGACATTACTCAAAAGTGTGATATTCATGATGGTGGAATGGTTAAAGCTGTTGAGGTAGAGTTAGCTGATGTTGAAGGGCTCATTGATTCTAAAAAAGCATTCGAAGGGTCTAATATTTCATATATTCCTCCAGAATGTGATGAAGAATGTATATATCATGATCTCTGTTTTACTCAAGGTTTAATTCCAGAAGATAAGTGTGTTATTGTTAAAATTTTAGGTAAGCATGGGGAATGTGCAAAAGGTTATAGTCTTACTAAGGTTAGCTTAAAATTAAACCATAATCTTTAGATTGGATTTATTTAGCTATTTAAGTTTTATTTAGCTATTTGGGCTTTATTTAGCTATTTAGATTTTATTTAGTTATTAAATTCTTTTATTACATTAATTGTTTACTTAATTATTTGCTTAATTATTAATTCATTGATATTTTTATTTACATTATTTTAGTAATTTTTTATATTGAATTAGATATAATTGTTACATTTTTATATTATGTTGGATATTATAATTGAATATTGTATTATTATTACATTTTTATATTGTTTTGGTGTTTATAATGAATCTTAAAGAAATGGCAGGGTTTGCTGCTGCAGAAGAAATTAAAGATGGTCAAATTATTGGATTGGGTACTGGTTCTACAACTCATTATTTTATTGAACAAGTAGGAGTAAGAATAAAAGAAGAAGGAATATCTGTTATGGGAATTCCAACCTCTTATCAATCTTTTCTTTTAGCTAAAGAATCGAACATCCCAGTAACTACTCTTGAAGAACATGATGTGGATATAGCTGTTGATGGTGCTGATGAAATTGATCCTGATTTTAACCTAATTAAAGGTGGAGGAGCAGCTCATACATTAGAGAAAATAGTTGATTATTCAGCTAATGAACTTATTATTATAGCTGATGATTCAAAAATTGTCGATGTTCTTGGAAAGTTTCCAGTTCCATTAGAAATAATTTCAGAAGCTACTAAACCTGTTTTTTCAGAACTAAAAGATATGGGTGCAGATCCTCAAATAAGAATGGCAAAATTTAAGGACGGTCCAGTTATTTCTGATAATGGGAATTTCATAATCGATGCAAGTTTTGGACAAATTGATAATCCAATTCAGCTAGAAAAAGACTTAAATTCCATTCCAGGTGTTGTAGAAAACGGAATATTTGCTCAAATGGTTGATAAAGTTATCTTAGGAACAAATGATGGAGTTAAGGTTTTAAAATCTTAATAATTATTTTTTATTAATTTTATTAAAATTTATTAAATTTTTTAATTATTATTTATTTAATTTTTATTAGTTTTTATTTAATTTTATTAAATTTTTTAATTATTCTTTATTTAATTCTTTAATTTTAATTAATTTTAATAATTTTAATAATTTTAATTAATTTTTTATCTAATTTATAAATTAATTTATATTAATCATTTTTTTATTTTTAAATATAATAAATATATATTTTATTTTTAAATATTAAATAAATATAGAAAATTACTAATATTAAAAAGTCTAATTATAAATGTTCTAGTAATAAAAGATTTATAATTGAATAACTAAATTATAATTAAATAATTAATATATAAGAAAATTAATTTTTTTATTAAGGTAATATTATTAATTATTTTATATTTTATAAATTACAATAATTATTATAATAACTATTATAATCATAATTTTAATTATAATTTAATAAAAATCATTTTTATGGAATTATTTTATATTTCAAGAGGTATTAAAAATGGAATGTCCTATCTGTGGGTCGGAGTCTATTACTACATTAAAATCAAAAAAGATTTCAGCAAAAAGTAAAGAAATTAATGAATTACTATTAAAATGTAATGAATGTGAATCTATATTTAAAGATTCTATAACTGAAGCTAAACCAATATCTATTAGGCTTATTATTAGTGAACATGAGAGTTCAAAGAAAACTACAATAGATATATATCCTGATGAAAAATTGTATAAAGATGCTATTTTATTGTCTGATATGGGCCAAGTAGAAATTAAATCTCTTGAAACAAAAGACGGAAGACGTACTGAAAGTGCTTTAGCTAGTGATGTTTCAACAATCTGGGCAAATTCTATAGAAATTCCTGCAAGAGTTGGTATTTCTGTTGATTTAGTTGGAAAAGTAGATTCATTTAAAGTAGAAGTAGATAGAGACTTTCAATTTGCTACCGAAGATTTTGTAAAAATTGCAGAATATGTAATTCGTATTAATGTTATTAAAACTCAAGAACGTAAAACAAGAGATGGTTTTGCAAAAGCTAGAGTTACTCAAAGAGTTTATGGTAGACCAGTTAAATTTAAAAACTATGATTATGATTTAACTGATAAAATTGTTTCTAGAAAAGAAGCAACTGATAAAAGATAGAAATTTTCTTTCTTTTTCTTTTAAAAGTATTTTTAATTTTTAATTTTTAATTCTTAATTTTGTTTTAAAGTTTTGTATAATAAATTCTTTTATTTTATTTTTTATTTTTATCAAAAAATCTATCAAAATAGCTATTTATTAATAAATTCTTTTAATTCCTTTAACTTTATCAAAATCACTATCAAAAGAAGCTATTTTATTTATTTTTAGTTCTCTCATTATTTCTAATGAAAGACAATCTGTATATGATAGTGTACCATTGTAATGTAATAAAGTATGTATTGTATTATCATAAATCAGTCTATTTTCTTCAAAAATGAGATAATTATCTTTAATATTATAATAGATTTTTTTTCCTATTTTTCCTCCAAGTAAACTGGAAACATTTGTAACAGATTCTGAGATAATTAAATTAGAAACAACTTTATCCATTTTAACAATTTTTTTAGCTATTCTTAAGCTATCTTCATACCATTGGTCTTTTTCATTAACAATAGCTGTGAAAAAAGTTGAATCAACTAAAATCATGGTTTTTCACCCTTTGATACTCTTTTTTTCATTTTAACTGCATCTGTTTTATAGGGAGTTTTTCCAATTCCAATTATATCTTCAAAATTACTTTTTTTTCTAAATTCAATATTAACAGTTCCACTTTCATCTAAATACCATTCAACGATATCATCAACTTCAAGTTTGAGTTTTTTTCTAATTTCAGAGGGGATAGCTGTTTGAAATCCTTTATATATTTTTGTTGAAAGAGACATTAAATCACCATTTTAAAATTTAGCTAGTTTAAAATTTATTTAGTTTAAATTTTAGAGTTTAAAGTTTAGTTAATTTTAAATTTTAGAGTTTAAAATTTAGTTAATTATATATTTATTATAATATTTAAAAATTTCTAATAAAATAATAATTTTCTAATAAAACAATTTTTTTCTAATTTTATTATATATTTAAAATATTATATATTTAAAAAATAATAATTCTATAATAAAATTCTATAATAAAAAAAATCTTTTTTAATTCATATGTATATTTATAAAATAATAGCTATAAAAGAATAAATTACATTATATTATATATTATATATATTATAATATTATTTTAAAATATAATTGATATCATTGATTTATCTTATTAAATTAACTTTATAAATATTAAGTGATATCATTGATTTATCTTATTATACTTAACATTATAAAAATTTGAAAATTATCTTATTAGTGGATATTATGAAAAATTCAAAAGTATTTATAGAAACATTTGGCTGTACATTTAATCAAGCTGATTCTCAAATCATGGCAGGAAATTTAATAGAAAATGATTTTGAATTAGTTGATTCTATTGAAAACGCAGATGTAGCTATTATCAATACTTGTTATGTAAAACAACCTACTGAAAGTAAAGTCACTAACAGAATACAAAAATTAAAACAAAATTTTCCTGACTTAAAGGTTATTGTTAGTGGATGTATGGTTGAAATTGATCCTAAAAAATTGGAAAAAATAGCTCCTGATACTTCTTGGATTGGTCCTCACAAACTGAATAAAACTACTGATGTTGTAAAAGCATCTCTTAATGGTGAAATTGAAAGAGCTTGTGGATTTTCTAAAGATTCTAAAGTAGGAGTAGCTAAAGTTCGTTTTGATGATCTTATTCATATAATACAAATATGTGAAGGATGTTTAGGAGTATGTAGCTATTGCTGTACTCGATTTGCAAGAGGTGTTCTTAATAGCTATCCAATAAAAGATATTGTAAAAGAAGCAAAAGAAGCTATTTTAGATGGTTGTGTTGAAATCCAACTCACTGCTCAAGATACAGCTGCTTTTGGTAAAGATACTGGGGAAAAGCTATCTAGTCTTATTAAAGAAGTAGCTAACTTAGCTAATGATGATGAAATCTCAAATGATTTTAGAATTCGTGTGGGAATG
This sequence comes from Methanobrevibacter sp. TMH8, assembly GCF_020148105.1. Taxonomy (NCBI): domain Archaea; kingdom Methanobacteriati; phylum Methanobacteriota; class Methanobacteria; order Methanobacteriales; family Methanobacteriaceae; genus Methanobrevibacter; species Methanobrevibacter sp. TMH8. The sequence continues at coordinate 2,865 of NZ_JAHLZE010000006.1, read as the reverse complement.
ATGCATCCTAATAATATCGGAGAAGATCTCGATGATTTAATTGAAGCTTTCAAACTTCCAAATGTTTATAAGTTTATTCATCTTCCTATTCAATCAGGTAGTGATAAAGTCTTAGAAGACATGAAAAGATTTCATACTGTATCTGAATATAAAGATATTGTCAACAGATTTAGAAAAGAAATTCCTGACCTGACTATAGCTACAGATATAATAGTTGGTTATCCAACTGAAACCGAAGAAGATTTTGAAAAGACAGCTGAACTTTTAAGAGATATCAAACCAGGTCTTATTCACTTATCTAAATATAGACATAGGGAAGGTGCTCCTTCATCAGTCCTTGATGAAATTCCTCACTCAGTAATGAAAAGACGTTCAAAATATCTAACCGACATTAAATCAGAGATAACTGAAGAAGAAAATAAAGAGTTACTCGGAACGGTTCAAAGAATTCTCGTGGTAGAAAAAGGTTCTAAAGGTGGTTTTATAGGTAAAACTGATTCCTATATTCCTGTGGTTGTTGATAATGTAGATATTGGAACCTTTGTTGATGTTAAAATTACTGAAGCTACTAGTACTTACTTAAAAGGTACTTTAATTTAATTATTTTTTGTTAGTCTAAAAATATTCGTTTTTTTATATATTATTATTTTTAATAATTTTCTATTTTTTCATTTACTTATTTTTAATAAGTGTTTATATGTTCATGTTTTTGTTGGAAAATATATATTACAAAATCGATATATTTATATAGTATTTTATATAATTATATTTATATAGAAAGGTTTATATTACAATTTTGAGGCATGTTGTTTTGTTTTAATTGTATATTATGTTATGTATTTTTTTACTTCGTTTAACCTAAGTTAAACGACATTATTTTGGATATTTTACTTGTTTTTTGAACTTTTTTCCTGAGTTGTGCATCTTTTTTATTTAAAATTTGTATAATATTAATACTTTTTATTATTTTTTTATTATTTTTTTATTTATTTTAAGTGATTTCTTGTTCTTTTTTTGTAGATTATCAACTTTTTATTACTTTTGTTGCGTTTAACTTAGGTTTAACGAAGTTGTTTTGTAAATGAATAAAAATTTTGTTGATATTTTTTTGTTTTCTGTATTAATGGAGAAGAAAATTATTATATAAAATGTGTTTAAAGTAATTTTCTTCTGATTAATAAGATTATATGAGCTTTATAAATAAAATTTTTTGAGTAAATGCTCTTTTAGTAATGGTAGCTAATTAATGAACAATAACTTTTTGGGAGAATTTATTAATTAGATTATTATTGGTTTTATTAATCAAAAATAAATTTGTAATGTGGTATTAAAAAGATAAAATGGGTTCTATTAAGAATTTTTAAATATATCACCCCCTTAAATTCTTTTTAGAATCATTTATTCTTTCTTTTTATCACATTTTAGAATTTCGAATATATTTTAACCCTTATAAAAGGGGAGGTGAACATAATTTTACAAAACAAAAAAATTATAACTCATACTTTGATTATTGTAGCTATTATTTTATTGGCTGTAATTAGTTTACAAACTGGTTTTGCTACTACAAACATTAATAACACAACTAATGGTGGAATAAGTGGCGCAATCAGTGTTTCAAGTCCTGGGGATACAATAGAACTGGATGAAGGTATATACACAGGTAATAACAATACTAATATGACAATTAATAAAAACATTACAATTCAAGGTAAAACCAAAGACAAAGTAATACTTGATGCACAAGGACTATCAAGAATATTTGCAATTGGTAACAATTTGAATGTAACTTTTATAAACATAACTTTTTTCAACGCAATAACAGATAATAATGGAGGAGCAATTTTCAACAATTATGATGGAACAATAATGACATTCATTAACTGTACATTCACACAGAATAATGCAATTAGAGGTGGAGGAATTTTCACTACAGGTAATATAACTGTTGAAAACTCAATATTTACACAAAACAATGCGACTATTGGTTCTGGAATATTAATAGCTTCGCGTACTGATTGTTTGGTTAATGTTAATATCTATAATTCTACTTTCATTAATAATACTGCAATTTTAAATGCTCCTGGAATTTATGTAGCTGCTTCTCTTACAGGTGTTGATTTTAATAGTACAATTAATGTTAATATCTATAATTCTACTTTCACTAATAATACTGTAACTACGGGTAGTGGTGGCGGAATAGTGATAACTGCTGGTAATGGTACTGTTAATCTTAATATTTTTGACTCTATCATATATAATAATTCTGTTAGTGATCGTGGTGGTGGAATAGCAGTAACCGGTGGTAATGGTATTGCTATTGTTAATATTTTTGATTCTATCATATCTAATAATTCTGCTGGTATTGGTGGTGGAATATTTGTTTGGATTTTGGATGGTGATATTACCGTTAATATCTATAATTCAACTATAAGTAATAATTCTGCTGGTATTGGTGGTGGTGGTGTTTCTTCTTCTACTGGTGTTGGTAGTGAGGGTAATAGTACTGTGAATATTGATAATTCTACTATTAGTGGTAATTCTGCTGGTAATGATGGTGGGGGTATTTCTTCTTCTACTGGTGAGAATAGTACTGGAAATAGTAATGTTAATGTTAATGATTCTGATATAAGTAACAATACTGCTAGTAATGATGGTGGTGGAGTTTCTTCCTCTACTGGTGTTGGTAGTGAAGGTGATAGATCTGTAAGTATTGGAAATTCAACAATAAATGATAATGTTGCTGGTAATGATGGTGGTGGTGTTTCTTCTTCTACTGGTGAGAATAGTACTGGTAATAGTAATGTTAGTGTGAATGATTCTGATATAGCTAATAATACTGCTGGTAATAATGGTGATTCAATAGCT
>NZ_JAHLZE010000005.1 GCF_020148105.1 Methanobrevibacter sp. TMH8 | reverse complement strand
TTATTTTTTTTATCCATTATTCTTTTATCATAAAATATAATATTTTTAACCCATAAAAATGGGGGAGGTGAATATAATTTTAAAAAATAAAAAATCTTTAGTGCATATTTTATTTGCAGTAGCTATCCTTTTACTTGCTGCGGTTAGTTTGCAAGCGGGATTTGCAGCTACTACAAATATTAATAATTCTACTTCTGGTGGAATAAGTGGTGCACTCAACAGTTCAGCTGATGGAGATACAATAGAACTTGATGACGGAACATACACAGGCAACAATAATACCAATATGACAATAAACAAAAACATTACAATTCAAGGAAAAACCAAAGACAAAGTAATCCTCGACGCACAAAGACTCAGCAGAATATTTGTTATAGGTAATAACACAAATGTGACTTTCATAAACATAACATTCATAAATACAAATGCAACTGGAAGTAATGGTGGTGCAATATACAACAACTTTGCTAATACTAAAATGTCATTCATTAACTGTTCATTCATAAACAACTCAGCACAGAATGATGGCGGTGCAATTTACAATCAAGGTCATAATTTGTCCATAACTAATTGTACATTCACTAACAATATAATATTCAATAATCATGGTGGTGCAATCCACAATCGAGGCGATAATATGAATATTGTTGACTCAACTTTTATTAATAATAATGCTTCGACTTTTGGTGGTGCAATATATACTGCTGGTAATAATATGAATGTTTCTAATTCAACTTTTATTAATAATACTGCTCGAATTGGTGGTGCAATCACAATCAATGCTTTTAATTCAACAATTTCTGGATCTACTTTTATTAATAATAATGCAAATACTTCAAATGGTGGTGCCATCTACGTCCAACCTATTAATGGCAATATTAGCATAATTAAATCTACTTTTGAAGATAATAATGCGCTTTTTTATGGTGGTGCAGTCTTTAGCCAATGCACTATAAATGTATATTATTCTACTTTTACCAATAATACAGCATGTACTAATGGAGGAGCAATTCACAATAATGGTGTTAATTCAACAGTTTCGGACTCTAATTTCATAGGTAATAGTGCAAAACAGTGTGGTGGTGCAATCTCCAATGAAGGTGTTATTTCTCTGTTTAATTCTAATTTCATAGGTAATAGTGCAATCAATTTTGGTGGTGGAATCTTCAACCAAGGTAATATGTCTGTTTCTGGTAATGTTATGTCTGGTAATGTTGCTAGTGTTTTGGGTCAGATGATTTATAATAATGGTTCTATTGGTGTTTTGAATTTGACTTATCTTGGTAATTCTACTGTTAAGGTTAGTAAAGGTTCTAATGTGACTGTTTATGCTACTTTGACTGATGATATGGGTAATACTGTTACTGGTCAGGATATAAGTTTTTATGTTGATGGTGTTTTTGTAGCTAATGTGACTTCTATTGAAGGTAAGGCTAACACTACTTATTTAGTTACTCAAGGACCTGGATCTGTTATTCCGGTAACTGGTGATTATGCAGGACATGAAAATTACACTATTTTGGTTAATAATGGTGAATTATTAGTACCAATGCCTACTAGTATTAGTATTAATGTGCCAAAAGAAGTTAAAGTTGGAGATACAGTAACATTGGTAAGTAAATTAACTGATAACGATGGAAACCCAATAGCTAACGCTACAGTCGACTTTTATATTAATGGTGAAAAAGTGGGGTCTGCTAAAACTGATGCAAATGGAATAGCTAAATTCAACTACAAATACACTAAAACAGGAACATACACTATTACAAGCAAATTTGCAGGTAATGAAATGTATCTTCCAAGTAGTGCTAGTAGCCAAACAAAAGTTTCAAAAGTACTAACAAAAATTTCAATCCAAAAAGAGGGTAATAAGGTTATAGTAACTTTGACTGATGAAAATGGAAACTTCCTTGAAGGTAAGACCATCTATGTTCATATGAAGGGTAAAGTTATTAAGGTTGGTGTGACTAATCAGTATGGTCAAATTATATTTGAATATGATGGGCCAACTGGTACTTTAAAAGCATCTTTTTTAGGCGATAATCAATTTGCCCCTTCTAGTGCTAGTATAGACATTTCTAATAATAATCCTAATAATAATCCAAAAGCATATACTATTAATAAAGCAGAAATGAAAAGTACTGGGATGCCTGTTGTACAAGTTTTAATTGCAATATTAGCTATTTTCGGATTGATATCTTTTAAAAGAAGAAAATAGATAATTAAATTTTGGGATATAATTTTAATATTTATATCCTCTTTTATTTATTTTTTATATAATTTTTATACTTTTTTTTTATATAATTTTTTGATATTTTATAAATATCTCATATGTTCAATAATAACATTTTATTATTTTTAAAAAATAGTCATTTAGTCCACTTTTTAATACTAAATGAAAAATTATTTATTAATTTAATATTATTATCATATATTAAGTATTATATTTTCTTTATTTTATTATTTACTCTTTATGATTCATTTTTACATTCTCAATATTCTTAATTTAAGGATTATTTATATTAATATATTATTTAAGATTTCTAATTTAATTTCATTTAATTTTATTTATTTAGTTAAATTTTACAATAATATGGTATAAATATAAGTAATATGATTAAGAAATTTATATAATGATATTCTAAATAAAAAAATAGTTATTAAAATGTTTTATTTGGATTTTTTCTTAGAAATAATTATTAAAAATGTTCGATGTGGATTTTATGTTAGTTTCATGTGTTATAACAGCTGCTGGTCGAAATTCTCGTATGGAAAAGAGTCAAATTCAGAAAGGAATAAATATCAAAAATAAACTATTACTTCCTTTTCCAACTGAGGGTAGTGAAAAAACTGTTATTGAAACAACTATTAATAATGTATTATCTGCAAAAGTTGATGAATGTATTGTAGTACTTGGTCATTTTGCTGATGAGATTAAAGAAGTTGTTAGTAATATTTCTGATAGTAGAATCAAAATTGTTGAAAATAAAGATATTAATGTAGGTCTTTCTACTTCTCTTCTTAATGGTTTGAATAATTGTACAAATGATTTTGTTCTATGTGTAGCTAGTGATCAACCTACTGTAAGTACTAAAACTTATAATAATATCATTGACGTTATAAATAAAGCTAATAATTCTAATTCAAAAACCATTGGCCCTAAAAAAACTATTTCTATTCTTAGAAGAAGAAATACAGGTATATTAGATACAGCTGAAGGCCTTGGTATGCCTTTTGTAGCTAATCATCAACAAATTTCAAACTACATTCATGGGGAAGATGATAATTTAAATCCAATCCTTAGAAATATGTTTGCAGATGGCTTTTGTTTCTATGGTGTAAAAGAAGAAAATGATTTAGAATTAATAAATATTAATAATTATGATGATTATAATTTTGTTTTAAATAGTTTAAATAATAAATAGAAATAAAAAGATTTGGATAATAGATAAGTTAATTATATGATTTATTTTTTAAATAATATAATTAGAAATATAAAATTCAAATAATATGATCATAAAGTACAGAATAGGCTTATTTTTTATTATTTAAGAAAGTTAAAGTTGTATCGTTTTTTTTATAGTTAAAATTTCATAGCTCTATTTTTTAATACTTTTTATTTTTTTTATTAGGAAAACACTCTCTATTTTTTTTTATTTTTTGCCTATTTTTTTAATCTTGCTTGTTAACTTAATTTAAACGAAGTAAATTTTTGGGAAGTTGAGTTATTTATACCATTTTGGTGGGTTTTTTAAAATATTAATTGTTTATAATGGGCATTTTTTGTTTTTTTTGTGGGTGTTTTGTTAATTGGTTGTTTTTTTTATATTAGTAAGATTTGTTTATTTAAAAAGTGGGAAGTGTTTTATTCGCACATGAAGGTTATGGTTCTGCTTTGGTTAATGGTTATGGAGGTGATGCCGAGTATTAGGAATAGTCCTAGGAACATGAAGATGTTTAGGTAGCTGATTAAATGTCCTAATTGGGGGAGGGTATTTAAGCTTAGATTATGGTGGTTATTATGGTGTTTATGAATTGGCTTAAAAGGAAAATGATTATGGTGGTAGTTATTATTAAAGTAATTGATAATATTGTAAATATTAGGTAGTTTGTGATTCCTACGTTTTTTATGACTTGGAGTATTTTTTTATATTGGAGGCTTCGGATATTTTTCCATTGTTGGCTATCATATTGGGGATGGCTATTGATGTGAATAGATATGTTAGAATCAATATGGTTGTGAAAATGCCTATTTCTTTAAGTCCGAGATTTAGTATAAGTTTAAAATCTGGGAATGTGTTGAATGATGCTATTTCAATAATTTTCCAGTTTATTAATATGTATGTTGTGATTATTATGCTTGTTATGGCATAAATGAATTTAATTAAGAGGATTTTTAGTCCTTGTATTAGAAGTTTTTTTATATTTTTAAAATTAGGTATGGGCTCGTCTCCATATGATATCATTCTGTTTATTCCTATTTGGGATGTTCTGTATGAATATCTGTGGATGGCTATTAGTGGGATTATTAGGAAAGAAAAGATTCCAAGTAGGCTTAGTTTTAAGAAGTTTTTTTTTATTTTTTAGTGTATATGAAATTGAGTCTTTAAAGATTTTTAATATCATTTTTTTTCTCCTTAATATTTTTTGGTGTTTGTTTAGTTATTCTTCTGTGATTTCTTCTAAAGTTTTTTTATCGGAGTCATATTTGTATTTTTCATCGAAAGTAAAAAGGTCTTCTATTTTGCAATTAAAGAGTATTGTGAGTTTATGGGCCATGAGAATAGTTGGGTTGAACTTATTATTTTCTAAAGCTGAGATTGTTTGTCTAGATACGCCTAATATCTTTCCTAATTCTTTTTGGGTAATTTTCATTTCTTGGCGGTAATACCTAATTTTATTTTTCATATTAACCAGTATTATCTTTAAAATAAGCTTTGTTGCGGTGTTTCTTTAGTAGGTTTATTTTTATAGTACTATTTGTTATTAAATTTTGGTTAGTATTAATAAAATAGTATTTTGCGCTATTTAATAATATGTTATTATGTCTTTTATAAATGTTGTGAAAATATTTTTGTATTGGAATATTTTGATATTTATGGGATTAAAGTAGTATAATAATATGTCTTTTTAATTTTTTTTAAAGATTCTGTTTTTTTATAATTTTTTCCAAAATATTTATATATGATGTCGTGATATATTAACATATGTCGCCATGCAACGACATTTATATATGTTTTTTGTTATTTTATTATGTCATATAAATTTATTTTTTAATTTATAAATTACAAAAAATCATTATAAGAAAACAATTAATGGGATATGAATTATACTAAAAATCATTAAATACAAGATTTAAATAATTATTTGGGGTGAATATATAGTATATAAATTATAATATTGTTTGTTTTTATGGGTTATCCTATTTTTTTATTAATGAGAAGAAGATTATTTGAAAATTATTGTAAATTTATTAATTTATAATTTTCGAAGTAATTTTCTTTTGATTAATAAAAATTAGAAAAGTTTTATCACGATTTATTATATTTTGAGTAAATATTTTTTTTAATAATTAATATATAATGAATTTATAAATATTTGAGAGAATTTTTTATTATATTATTATTATTTTTTATTAATCAAAAATTAAAAGATAAATGGGTAAAAATGTAATGAAAGTATATTATGAAGAATTTTATACACGTATCTGCCTCGTATAATAATAATTTTTTAGTTTGTTTTTTATCATTTTTTTATCCATTATTCTTTATATATAATATTTTTAACCCAAAATGGGGGAGGTGAATATAATTTTAAAAAATAAAAAATCTTTAGTGCATATTTTATTTGCAGTAGCTATCCTTTTACTTGCTGCGGTTAGTTTGCAAGCGGGATTTGCAGCTACTACAAATATCAATAATTCTACTTCTGGTGGAATAAGTAGTGCACTCAACAGCTCAGGTAATGGAGATACTATAATCCTTGATGAAGGAACCTATAAAGGCAACAACAATACTAACATGACAATTAACAAAAATATAACAATTCAAGGAAAAACCAAAGACAAAGTAATACTCGATGCACAAAAACTATCAAGAATATTCACAATAGGCAATAACGCCAATATAACATTCATCAATATAACATTTACAAATGGATATATTAACAATAATCCTGGAGGAGCAATCTACAACAACTATGCTGGCACAACAATGACATTCATAAACTGTACATTCACAAACAACACAATAACAAACACAACCACAGTTAATAGTTTGGGGGGAGCAATCTACAATGTTGGTGCTAACTTAAGTATAAACAATTGTACTTTTAGTGGTAATAATGCAGCTCATTATGGTGGTGCTATATACAATCTAGGTAATGATTCTTCAGTAACTAATTGTACTTTCATTAGTAATGTTGCAATTAATAAGTCTGGTGGAGCTATCAGCAATGACTATTGTAATAATTTAAAAGTAACCAATTGTACTTTTATTAATAATACTGCAGTTGGTGGTGGTGGAGCTTTCCGTAACTACTATGGTAATAATTCTTCAGTAACTAATTGTATTTTCATTAATAACACAGTTAATAGCAATTGGGGTGATGGTGGTGCTATTTACAATTATTATGCTCATAATTTAACAGTAGCTAACTGTAATTTTACTAATAACAAAGCTCCTTTTAATGGTGGTGCTGTCTTCAATAATGCTGGTGGTGATTTAACAGTAATTACTTGTACTTTTACTAATAATGTTGTTGGCGATAGTGGTGGTGCTATTTTTAGTGGTGCTCAGGGTGCTGATAATTTAACAGTAGCTAACTGTACTTTTACTAATAACGCTGCAACTGAGGAGGGTGGTGCTGTCCGTGCTTCTGGTGAAAATTTGAATGTAACTAATAGTATTTTCATTAATAATACAGCTAATTATGGTGGTGCTATCAAGACTAATGATATTAATCCTATAATAACTAACAGTATTTTTACTAATAATACTGCAGCTAATAATGGAGGTGCTGTCGATAATTATTTTAGCGATAATTTAAAATTAGATAATTGCACATTCATTAATAATACTGCCGCTGATTATGGTGGAGCTTTCTACAACGAATGTGGTAATAACTCCATAATAAGTAATAGTACTTTTACTAATAATACTGCAGCTTATGGTGGAGCAATTATGATTATAGGTGGTTCTACTAATGTTACTGTAAGTAATTCTACTTTCGATAGTAATAATGCGACTTATGGTGGTGCTATATTCAATAACGATGGTATTAATCTTATTGTGAGTAATTCTACTTTTTTTAGTAATGATGCAAATTCTTATGGTGGTGCTGTCTACAATAATGCTGGGGGTATTAAATTTATCGTTGATAATTCTACTTTCACAGGTAATAAGGCATCTGGTGGTGGTGCTATCTATAATTATGGTTCTAATTTCACTGTGAATAACTCTACTTTTGTTAGTAATAATGCAACTAATATAGGTGGTGCTATCTATAATTATGGCACTAATTCTTCTGTGGTCAACGTTACTTTCATGGATAATAGTGCAGGTTATGGTGGTGGTATTTTTAACAATGCTAGTATGTTAGTTTCTAATAATATTATGGAGGATAATATGAATACTAGTGTTAATGGTGGAAGTGAGATTTATAATATGGGTAATATGGGTGTTTTAAACCTTATTTATATTAATAATGAGACTAAAATTGTGTTCAACAGTGAAATTATTACTTTGTTTGCTACTTTGACTGATGATATGAACAATACAGTCACAGGACAGAATATTAGCTATTATGTCAATAGTACATTTATTGGTAATGTGATTTCTATTGAAGGAAATGCTAGTATAAATTATACTGTAAATATTAATAGTATTGTTCCTGTTTCAGGCGACTACGCTGGATATAAAGGATATGACATACAATTACTTAATGGTGCATTAGATATAGATAAAGCTGTTAACTTAACTGTTAATAAAGTAGCTAATGTTACAGATAATGTTAAGAATGGTCAAACTATAAGGTATACTATTACTGTAGCTAACAGTGGTCCAAATAATGCAACGAATGTTGTTGTTAATGAGATTTTGCCTACTAGTTTGATTTATGTAAGTCATTCTGGTCATGGAACATATAATCCAACAACTGGTATATGGTCTATTGGTACTTTAAACAACGGAGAGACAGTTAATCTTGTTCTTACTGTTAAAGTTAATACAAATGCAAGTAATGGTCCTGTTACTATATCTAATAATGTTAATGTAACTTCTGATCAGAATAATAGTAATAATGAGACTAATATTACTGAGAATATCACTGTAGTGAAAGCTAATGTTAATTCTACTATTGTTGTCTCAAATAATGTTCCTGTAGGAAAAGAGATTACTATTACTGGTGTTTTATCTGATGAGTTTGGTAATCATGTTGGTGGTGTTGAACTCACTATAACTGTTGGTGGTAAGACTTTCACTGTAACTACAAATCTTGATGGTAGTTGGAGTTTACCTTATACTCCATTAACTGTTGGAAAAATCAATGTTATAGTTAACTGGGAAGGTAATGATTTTTACTACGATTTTACTAACAGTACAATCTTTACTACTGTTAATGACACACCAAAACCACCAGAACCCATCAATTATACTAATAAAACTAATAAAAATCCAGCAGCAGCGACTATTGCTGCTATGAAAGAAACAGGAATGCCAATAATAACAATATTATTAGTACTATTAAGTAGCTTAGGACTCTTTTACACTAGAAAAAGAAAATAATAATTAATTTTAAAGGGATATTTTTCTATTTATTTTTTATCCCTTTTTTATACTTTTTTGAAAAAGATATTTCATACTAAAAAAATATAAATATATTTTTTATTCTAATAATTTTTAGAATATATTATTTACAAATTTATCTCTAAATTAGAACATCTATTATAAATTTCAACCTTACTTTATTATTTTTATACCAGTATAGAATAAGCATTACTCATATTATTTTTTTTATGATATTAGTCTATGATTTTTTGTTTATTTTTCCCTCAATACGTTATTTTTATATCACTTAATGTAAATATGAATTGATTGAGTATTTTTCAGTAGCTATAAAATACACCTAATATCAATAACACTACTAAGCATATAAAAAAGAAATTAATTTATATTTGTAGTTATGAAAATGTGTTTTTTTGGTTTTGAATGAAAAGAGGGGTTTTTTTTATGAAAAAGATGTTATGTGTTAGGTTTATATGTTATGAAGTCTTATGAATATTAATGAGGTATGTTACTAAAAATGATATTTATGTTGTGGCTAATTATCATGGGAGAATAATGCAAGGTTTGGGAATAGTTATTTTATTGCCGATATTTGTTGCTTTAATTTATCAAGAGAATTCTTGCTATTTTGGGTTTATAATAGCTTCTTTGGTAACGTTAGTTATTGGGTCACTGTTTACAAAAATTAAGGTTAAAGATAGTAAAGTTGGATTAAAGCATGCTATGATAGTTTCATCTTTAGCTTGGCTTTGGGCAACATTTCTTGGTGCTTTGGTAATGTATGTTAATTTAGATGTTTCATTTATCAATGTTTTTTTTTGAAAATATGTCTGCGTGGACTGGAACTGGGTTTACATTTTTTGGTAATGTGGAGATTTTACCTAAATCAATATTATTTCTTAGAAGCTTAGAACAATGGGTGGGTGGTTTAGGAATTGTAATTATAATGATTGGTGTTTTAATCCATTCTGGAACGCCTGCTTTTCGTTTTTATAAATCAGAAGCTAGGGAGGAAAAAATCAAACCTAGTGTGGTTAATACCTTAAAAAAAATTGTTCAGATATATCTAATTTATACTATGATTGGGATAATTTTGTTTGTAATGGCAGGAATGCCTATATTTGATGCTGTAAATAATACTTTCACTGCATTAGGTACTGGTGGAATGTCTATTAAAAATGCAAATATGGGTTATTATAATAATGATATTTTTTATATTATTTCTATGTTAATGATGATTATGGGGGCTACGAGTTTCTTAACTCACTATAAAATAATTAAAAGCAAAGGGGGATCTTTTCTTAGGGATATTCAATTTATATCTATGGTTATTATTATAATTCTTGCAACAATTGTGGCTGTAGCGGTTACACGTATAATTCCTATGGATGTTTTATATCATGTTGTTTCAGGCATAACTACAACTGGGGCGAATATTAGTAGTTCTACAGAAATAGGTGCTTGGCCAGGTTTTATAAAAATAATTTTGGTGGTTGTGATGTTAATTGGGGGTGCTGCTGGTTCTACTGCGGGGGGTGTTAAAATTATCAGAATTATTACTATTTTAAAAGGAATTAACAAAGACATAATTAATATCATTTCGCCTGGAGGTAGAATAGTAAATGTGAAAATATTTGATAAACAATTAAAAGAATCATCAATTAGAGAAGCAAGCACATACATTTCACTTTATCTGGTCTTTGTTTTAATTGGTTGGCTTGTTCTTGTATCCTATGATTATGATGCAATGAATTCTTTAGTTGATATAGTTTCTGCTGAAAGTGGAGTAGGAATCACTACGGGAATAATGAGTCCGGCAATGCCAATTATGGCTAAATTAATAACTATATTTAATATGTGGACAGGTCGTTTAGAAATAATACCTGTACTAATTTTATTGAGATGTATCATAGAGATATTTAAAGGAGCTATTCCTAAAAAAACTCTATACTAATACTATTTAGAAAATGAATAAATTTTAATTATCAATTATTGCAATAGGGTTGGAGGGGGGATTATGAACCCTAAATTTCATAGATTAGTAAAATAGTATGAGATTAATAATTTATTTTTTTATAATATTTATAATGGTACTGTTTTTATAAGTTAGTTATATTTTATATATTATGAAAAATTTTTAATAGATATAAAATTATTTTTATATATTGGAAATATTAAAAATAATGTTTTATATTTAATTTTATTTAATGAATAATTAACAATAATAGGTGTGATTTAATTATATGTTTTTGTGGATAGTAAACATTTATATATGATGTCGTCATATATTAACATATGTCATCATATGAGGACATTATAATTATAATATTTTTTGTATAATTTATGAAATGAAGTCTTATAATATAATAAATAGAATTAATTGTGATATGTATTATGCTAGAAAAATATTAAATACGGATTTAAATAATTATTTGGGGTGAATGTGTGTTTAATCATATATTTATAATAAAAAATTATAATTTATTTATAAAATTAGTT
>NZ_JAHLZE010000004.1 GCF_020148105.1 Methanobrevibacter sp. TMH8 | reverse complement strand
TATCAATTTTATAGTTTTAAAGTTTTTATTAGTTTTATAACTCTAATTAGTTTATATTTTTTATCAATTTTATAGTTTTAAAGTTTTTATTAGTTTTATAACTCTAATTAGTTTATATTTTTTATCAATTTTATAGTTTTATTAGTTTCAAAGTTTTTATACTATCAAAAATCTTTAATTTGTTAATTCTTTCTCTATTTCTTCTAATGATTTTCCTTTTGTTTCTGGGTATCGATGTTTTAACAAAAATTAATGATAAAAAGCTACAAAAAGCGAAAATTCCAAATAATAAAGTTCCTCCAAATTGATTCAAAATATATGGGGAAAATTGTAAAATAAAAAATGTGAATACCCAGCTAACAGCTGAAGTAATAGACATAGCTAATCCTCTAAAATAATTTGAAAATATTTCTGATGTAATGACTCCTAGGCCTGGTGCAAATGAAGCTGCAAAAAAGGCAATATATATTAAAATAGCTATTAAAATTCCTATATTGCTGACATTAAATGTAAATCCATAGCTAACATAAGTTAGTGTTACTGTCATTCCTATTGCACCCCAAATAAGCAAAGATTTTCTACCTTTGGAATCAATAAACATGAGGGCAATGATAGTAGCTAAAAAATTCACAGCTCCTAAGATAACTGACTGTAATAGTGCAAGATTGCCCCCTACTCCGGTTTTTTCAAAAATTATTGGTGCATAATTTATTATTGCATTGATTCCAACTATTTGTTGGAAAATAGCTAATGTCACACCTAAGAAGACTATTTTTCTAATTTTTCCTTTAAACATATCTTTAAAAGTTATTTTTTTAGCTTTTGAACTTAAAGAATTTTTAATGTCTATAATCTCGATTTTAGCCATTTCCAAACCATGTGATTCTTTTAAAACATCATATGCTTCTGATTGTCTTCCTTTGGATATCAACCAACGTGGACTTTCAGGAAGTGAAGTTATTATGAGAATAAGGAAAATAATACTAAAAATAAATGGAACTCCTAACATATATCTCCAACCATTAGTTATATCTATAAAAAAATAGTTAAAAATATAAGCTAATAGGATTCCAGTCACAATAGCAAATTGATGGCATGAAACAAGCATTCCTCTCTTTTTTGGAGGGGAAATCTCTGAAATATATGTAGGTCCTAATACAGAAATAATTCCTACACCTATTCCTCCAATTAAACGGAAAAATATTAATGATAAATAATCTTGGGCAAATACACTACCTAATGATGATACTGCAAATAAAATTGATGTAATAATTAGAACCTTTTTTCTCCCATATTTTTCAATAAAAAATCCAGTAAATGAAGCACCAATAAAACATCCTATAATAAGTGAACTTACAACAATTCCTAGTGTGTAATCATTTAGATTAAAAAAGCTTTGAATAGAATTAACTGCTCCTGAAATTCCAGATATATTTAAACCAAATATTAATCCTCCATTTGTTGCAACAAAAATTATCCAGTATAGGTGTTTATAATTTGACATAATTATTATTTTTATTCTTATTTCAGTATTTTTAGTATTCTTATTTTTTCTTCTTGGGTTTTTTCTTTTTATTTTTTTTCTTCATTTTTTGACTTATTCTTTAGTTTTTAATTATTAATATGTCTTTATAATATTATTAATTTTATCAATAATTAAGTAATTTAATTATATAAAAATTAGTATTAAATATATTAGATTATATTTGTTGGATTGTACCAGTAAAAAATTAGTATTAAATATATTAGATTATATTGGATATTGGATTATATCTGTAAAAAATTAGTAAAAATATTTAAGTTAATATATGTAAAAATTGACTTATTTCATTTTAGAAGAAGCAATAGTGGCTTGTCCAAGAGATATAGAACCATCTCCAGCACAAGAATTCTTATGTTGAATAAATTCAAATCCTTCTTTTTCAATATAATTTTTAGTAGCTAATGTAATAGCTTCATTATAAAATACACCACCAGTGGCTCCAATAACATCTATTCCCATATCATTTGCTCCATCAATAGCTAGTTTAGCCAATCCTTCACTTACAGCTATTTGTGCAGCTGCAGCTATTTCATTTTTATTTTCACCTTTAGCTATTAATTCTATGATATCTGATAGAAGAGTATTTGTGTCTAGAACAGGTCTTTTATCAACTTTTTTAAACACTGGTTTAATGGATATATTTCCTTTAGCACCATAAGCAAAGGATTCTAACTTCATTGAACATTCTCCTTCATAAGTTCGCTCACCACAAATATTGAGGGCAACAGCTATTGAATCAAGTATACGCCCGGCACTAGTTGATATTCCGACATTTAAATTTGTTTTTATTTGTTTTAAAACACTTTTTATTTCCATATCTCCATGTTGGAAGTAATGAGAGTAATTTTCATTAAGTAATCTTTCTAATTCATCATTGTTTTCATTATATCTTTTACTATTATAAAGAATAGAAGCCAACATTCTAGCAGGATATTTAGTAGAAATATCTCCACCTGGCATTTTCTGAGGTTTGAGGGAAGCTAATCTTTTATAATTAGTTATATCAGTATAAATTATCTCTCCGCCCCATGCACTTCCATCTTCACCATATCCGACTCCATCAGCAGCTATAAAAATAAGTTCATCAAGAGAGTTATCAATAGCTAAAACTGCTCCATGAGCATGATGATGTTGAACAGGAATAACATCACAGTCAAATTTTTCTCCCATTTCATTAGCTAAACGACTTGTAAAAAATTGTGGATGCATATCACAAGCTATTAAATCAAAATTATTTGTTCTTGTAATTTTCATCATGTTTTGAATAGCTTCTTGAAGAAATTCATAGGTTTTATATTTGTTTGTATTTCCTATATGTTGAGAAACATAAGCCAATCCTTGTTTTTGGAGGGTGAATGTCACATCAAGTTCAGGTCCAAGAGCTAATACATTTAAATCTTTATTAATTTTATTGGATTGGATTAAATTTTTTAAATCATATGGTTCAGGGGCATAGCCGCGTGATCTTCTTATAAATGATAATTCATTGTTTCTATATCTAATTACAGAATCATCACATCTGTTAATGATTTTTCTATTGTGGAGAAGGTAATAATCAGCTATTCCATAGAGGCTAGATAAAATATCCTTGTTTTTAATCATCATAGGTTCCCCAGGAATATTAGCTGAAGTCATAATATAAGCTATTTCATCTGTGTAATTAAATAGAAGATAGTGTAAAGGAGAATAAGGGAGCATAACTCCAATATTATGAAGTTTTGGAGCTAAAGATTCAGCAAAATCATATTCTTCATTCTTTTTTAGTACTACTATTGGTCTTTCTTTTGATAAGAGGGATTTAGATTCTTTTAAAGATACTTCTGCAAAGGTTTTTACAGTATCTAAATCTGGAGACATAACTGCAAAGGGTTGATTAAGCCTATTTAAACGTTTTCTCAGAGTTTTAATTGGTTCATCATCTGTGACTTTAGCTACTAAATGTGTTCCACCGATTCCTTTAATAGCTAATATTTTTCCTTTATCTAATAGTGTTACAGCTTCTTTAAGAGGGTCTTGGCATTTAACTTCTTTTTCTTCATGATTGTATAATTTTAAAGAAGGTCCACATATTTCACAACAAATAGCTTCACCATGATATCTACGATCTAATGGGTCTGTATATTCTTCGTTACAGTCTTCACATAAAGGAAAATCATCCATTGTAGTTTTATCTCTATCATAGGGAACATCTTCAATTACAGTAAAACGAGGTCCACAATCAGTACAAGCAGTAAAAGGATAGTTGTATCTTCTGTTATTAGGGTCATTTATTTCTTCTAAACAGCTATCGCATATAGCAAGATCTGGTGGAATAACAGAAGCTCCTGAAAATTTATCTGAACTTTCAAGTATTTTGAAAGTGTTTTTCTTTAGGGGAGGATATTCTGATTTGTAGTCTGATTCATACTCAGATTCATCTATCCATATAAGTTCAATAGAATTTATTTTTGATATTGGAGGTTTTTTTTCTTTTAAAGTAGTTATAAATTCATTTACCTTCTTTTCATTTTCAAATAATATTATTTCAACTACATTTCCAAGATTTCGAACATATCCTCTGAGATTTAAAGTATTAGCTATTCTATATACAGTTGGCCTAAATCCTACTCCTTGGACAATTCCTTGAACTAATATTTTACCTATTTTCATTTGATATTTCACCAATAATAGATCTTTCCACTGATTACATGGATTTTTATTTTTTTAATGTTGATAAATTTTATATAATAATTTTATAATATAATCATAAAATAATATAATTATAAAAATATAGCATTTATAGTATATGAATATGTTATTATAATAATATATTATTTATTGGATATATTGATTATAATTATATATTTCTTATTGTTAATCTATCTAATTTTGATAATGAGAAATATTTAATAAAAATATTTATTTATTTTAAAAATAGCTTTTTTAGAAATATTTATAATATTTAATTAAGATAATGTTGATATATAATTGGGTATTTAAATTAGTATATAATTTGATATGTACTTTGGTATATAAATTATATTTTGAATTATTATACTAATTATTATTTAAATTGACATTTGGATTATAAAATTAAATTTAAAATATTTAGATTTTTTGGATATTTTTTATATTTAAAATATTTATGACGTTTGATTTTGGATATTTATATGAATTTATATGTTTAGATATTTTTAGAGATTTTAAACATTTTTAAAGATTTTTCGTGATATTATGAAAGAAATTCTTGAAAAGCTTTTAAAAGGAAGCATTGACATTGAAACTTGTGAAAACCTCTTAAAAGCAAATACCATTTTGGAATTAGATGAAATAGCTAAGTTCGACAATCATAGAGAAGTTCGCACCGGATTTCCAGAAGCTATTCTTGCTCAAGGAAAAGAATACAGCGATTTATTAGCTATTGTAAAGGGATATTTTAATAATATCGATAATAAAGGCCCTAATAATATTAATAATAATATTAATAATAATGAAAATAATTCTTCTATTCTTATAACTAGATTAACAAAAGAAAGATATAATAAATTAAAAAAAGACCTTGATGATTTTATAAAAAAAGGCTTTTCTTTGGATTATAATGATAAAGCAAAAATATTAATTATTTCTAGCAATTCTAATATTGATGATACTAACAATGTATCCAATATTTCTAAGGAAAAGATAGGAATTATAACTGCTGGAACTTCCGATATATCTGTTGGAGAAGAAGCTAAAGTTATAGTTGAGCAAGGTGGTTGCGAAGCTATTACTTCTTATGATATTGGAGTTGCAGGGATTCATCGTTTATTCCCACAAATAGCTAAGATGGTTGAAGTTGGTGTGTGTGCAATTATAGTCTGTGCTGGTATGGAAGGGGCTCTTCCTTCTGTTGTAGCTGGACTTGTTGATGTTCCTGTAATTGGAGTTCCAACATCAGTTGGTTATGGTGTTGGTGGCGAAGGTAAAGCTGCTTTATATGCAATGTTGCAGTCATGTGCTCCTGGAATAGCTGTTGTTAATATTGATAATGGATTTGGAGCAGGCGTATTTGCTTTAACAATAGCTAAAAGTTTGAATAAATGAAACTACTAATAAAATAATAAATATTATATATTAAAATCTTATTCATATTATTCATTTTTTCATTTACTTTTTATTTATTTTTTATTCATTTTTTCATTTTTTCGTTTTGAAAAGTATTTTTTAAAAATATATAATTAATATATGAATAAATTATACAAATTAAATATGAATAAAAATTCTTTTATTAATACTTTCGCAAACTTAATATTATAGTTCGTCACTAATTAGAGTAAACATAATATTATATAATAAAAATAATTGTAGTATTGATTATAATAATTTAATAAGTACAAATGAAGTATTGATACTTGATTATTTATAATGGGGATTTTAATAGTGATTTTTGAAGAATTCAATCCTAAAATTCATAATTATCATAAAGTTGCAGAATTTATTTATTCTGTAGATTTTAGAACTTATGATGAGGTTTTTAAAACTAAAGAAAATGCAATTTCATCTATTGAAGATTTACTCTTAATTGGAGAGGAAGATTCTGAAGATTCTGAAGATAATAATGATATTGACAGATCAAACTCTAGATTATATGTTGTATTAGATGATAATGATTTTGAAGGTTTAAATTCTGATAATACTAAAGATAATGGTATTAATAACATTAGGGACAAATATAATAATAGTATTGATATTAGTCTTGATGTTGATAACGAAACAAATATTGAAAACAGCCAATATAATTCTAAAAACATCATTGGAATCTTACAAATAGTGAAAGGGAAAAAAGAGAGTTTATTTGGTGATATTCTTTTTGTAATGACAAAACTGAAATCTTTTCAGGCTCTTAGATTTTCATATATATACTTTTTAGATTCTTTAGTTTTAGCTAATCTAAATGAAGATGATTTATATATAGCAGAAATAGCTATTGATGAATGTAAAAGAGGAAAAGGTCTTGGAACACAAATAATCAAAAAAGTAATTAAAAAAGCTAAGGAAAAAGGATATAAAAGAGTTGTATTAGATACTGATTTAAGAAACACAGGTGCTGCTAAGCTTTATGAGTCTATAGGTTTTAAGAAATTTGATGAAAAATGTGCAAAACTTCTTAAAAAAGATAGAGGAATGTGTAATATGGAATACATTTTGTAATTTATCTGTTAATGTATCTGGAATCTATTAGTATCTAGAATTATCTAAAATTTATTAGAATTTTATACATTTATTAATCTACTGTATTTATTTAGAATTATGAAAATCTTATTCATTATTCGTTATTAATTATTTATTATCTATTCATTTATTACTTATTATTTCTTCTTTCAAATTCGTCTAAAAGTTCATCTAAACTGATTTTTTTGTAAACTAATAAAAGAAGTATATGAAAAATCAAATCTGCTGATTCATGAACGAGATTTTCATTATTTTTTGAAGCTATTAATACTTCAGCGGTTTCTTCACCTATTTTTTCAAGAATTTTATCTTCAGCTAATTTCGTACTGTTTTTCATCATATTTGAAGTATATGAATCAATAGGGATATCTCTTCGACTTTCTAATGTTTCATAGACTTTTTTAATAATGTCTTCATTGTTAGCATTGTTATTCATGATTTTCCTTCTTTTTTTTTAAATGATTTAATCTTTTAATTATTTGATACTATTTGATAATACTATAATATTTTGATGAAATATTTTAATTGGTATTTTCATTAGTATTTTTATTATTACTTTTTATTATAGAAAAATTAAGAAAGATATAAAAAATAAAAGAAATTATAAAAGAAATAGCACTAATTATTTTTGAATTTCTTCATTTTCTTTAGCCCAATGTTTTCCAGGTTTCATTTTTTCTGGAGTTTTCTTCTTTAAACTTTCAGTAATAGCTATAAGTGGATGTTGAGCATCATCAATAACTTCAATATCATCAAAGTTATGTATTCCAGATTTATCAGCTGTTTTTTCCATACCGAGTTCTAAATCCTTTTTTAAATCTATGACATAAGAATCAATTTCATTACAACCTAAATTTCTAGCTGCTACAGCTCTATGATGGCCATCTACTAATATCCACCTATTTCCACTTTTAACAACTATGGCAGGTTCAGCTAATCCTCTTTTTAACTCATAAGTACGTCCTTCAAGCTCATCAGCATAAACTTTATCTTGTGTAGGGCGTAAATCATCTGTACTAACTTTTTGCCGTTTTAAATTTGTTTTAATTCCATATAATTGTTCTAAGGTTTTTTTGAAATAATTTACTTTAGTAGGTGTAGAACGTTCTATATGGGATCTGACCATATCGGTATTGGTTATAATTCCATTAAGTCTCCCATCTCTTCCTACAACAGGTAATCTGGATATTCCTTGTCTGAACATTACTCTTGATGCGTCATTGATAGACATATCTTGTTGTGCAACTACTACCTCAGTTGACATAATGTCTTGAACTAACTCTTCCCATTCTTTTAACAGAAGATCAAATGCAGTAACTATTCCGACTATTTGTTCATCATCATCAATAACTGGGAAACCGTCGTGCCCAGTTTTTTTCATTAATTTTATAACATCTGCATTAGGAGTATAAGGTTTTACACTAATAACATCCTTTGTCATATAATTTTTTACCAAAGATCTACTACTCATTCTTTTATACATCCTTTTTGTTTTATTGTGTCTATTTTTTCCTTAACCGTTTATATAAATTAATAATCATCTTTCTTATTTAATCAATGGGCTATTGATTTTTAAGCTGATTTATCAAGTAAGCTTTTTAATATTTTAACAGTTTCTCCAGGATCTGCTTTTCCACGAGTTGCCTTCATAACCTGTCCAACTAAAAAATTTAATGAAGCCCCTTTACCTTCTTTATAATCTTTTGCAGCTTCAGGATTATTATTGATAGCATCTTTTGCAGCTTCGATTACTTCATCATCCTTTACAACACCGATTAATCCTAATTCCTCAGCTATTTCTCTTGGAGATTTATTATTATTTGGCATATTTTCAATTATTCTTTGACCTGCTTTTGTAGTAATCTCTTTATTTTGAAGAAGATTTAAAAGCTCAACAATATTTTCAGAACTTATTCCACTATCTTCAAAATCAAGTTTATTATAAGTTAAAACTCTTTTAAGTTCATCTCTCATCCACATAGCTGCAAATTTAGGATCTGAAGATTTAACTACTTCTTCATAAGCATTAGCTAATTCAAGTTCTGATGTTAAAGTTTTAGCACTTTCTTCATCAATTCCATATTCTTCAATAAATCTTTTAACTTTGTTGTGTGGTGCCTCAGGCATAGCTTCAGCTACTTCTTCTAATTGACTTTCTTGAACTTTAATTGGAGGCAAGTCAGGATCAGGTATAAATCTATAATCATCAGCATCTTCTTTAGTTCTCATAGCTACAGTTATCATTTGAGATTCTAAAAATGCTCGAGTCTCTTGTTTAACTTCAACACCTCTTTTTATGAGGTTCTTTTGCCTAATCATTTCGAATTTAAGCGCTTTATAAGCTCCTTTAATAGAGTTAATATTCTTTATTTCTGCTCTATTTCCACCTTCAAGAGATATATTAACGTCTGCTCGCATTGTTCCTTCTCCACGAGCGCATTCGCTGTAATTTAGAACACGAATTAATTCTCTTAAGAAAGTTCTAGCTTCTTCAGGAGAATGCATATCAGGTTCTGTAACAATTTCTACAAGAGGGATTCCAGATCTATTAAAGTCAACTATTCCAAAATCTGGTTTGAATTGTCCCGGATCTTCTTCCATATGAATCTCTCTAATTCTAATACCATTTAAATCCCCTTCATATCCAATAGGAACAGAAGTTCTCTGATATCCTGAAGGTAAATCCGGATAATCGTAATGTTTTCTCATAAAATAAGTTATATTTTTGTCTATTTTACAATTTAACATTAGAGCTATTGTTAAAGCATTTTCAAGAGCTTTTTCGTTAGTTGGAAATGGTTTTGCTCCTGGCTGATTTAAGCAAACTGGACAAATATTTGTATTAGCTGGAGCTTCTTTGTAATTAGTAGGACAATCACAAAATAGTTTTGAGTCTGTTTTTAATTGTACGTGAATTTCAAGTCCACATTTCATGTCTATGGTAATTCCTCCAATAATTGGAAATAAGTGATTATAAGATTAGATTTAATAATATAAGCTTAATATAACTTTTAAATAAGTTTAGATAACCATTCTATCATGATTTATCATCAGCTTTTATTGGATTAATTTATTCTTAATAATATTCTATTTAACTATTTCATAACTTATATATATTTCCAATATTTTGATAATTATTAACATAATTATTAACAAATTTCAATTTTTTATATTTAAATATTTTATTAATTTTTTATTTTTTTATTAAAATTAATTTATTAAAATCTATTTAAATTTATTAGCTAATGCTTCATTGATGTATCTTTTTATATAACTATCTAATTCTGAGTTAAATGTACTGGTAAGGGATCCTAACTGTTTTTCATTGGTAAATGTACCTTTCAATTCTCTACCTGTCCAATGAACTTCTTCTTCAACTCTTTTCCCATACTTTGTCCCAAACATTTTAAATAAAGGGAATTTTGTTATTCCATTAGCTCCAGAAAGGATTAATGGACCTATATTAGCTAAATTATCAGTCCATGTTCCACAAATAATTTCAATTTTTGGGAAAGTAAGTCTTATTGTTGCTACAACTCCTGCATAATATAATGAAGCTGGTTGGGATGAATTTTCAAATTCAGTTCCTTCATGTGGGTTTAATGAGTAGAATATTATTCTATCTATATCATGATCTTTTATATAGTGAATTAAATACATTATGTCATCTGGAGTTTCTCCTAATCCTAATATGATTGTAATAGCTCTTTTAAATCCAAGATCTTTAGCTTTATCTAACATGTTTCCTATATCTGTTAATGATTTACTAGGACATATTTTATCATGTAATTCAGGATTGGATGTTTCAACAGCTCCTGTTACTCCAATTATTTCTTCACCATATTCTTCTAAATCATCTGTTATTCCTATATTTAACCATACTCCTTCTTCAGTTATTTTATATATGTCATTAGCTATTGATTTTATTTCTTCTGTTTCAAATGAATCATAGCCTCCAGATAAAAATTCAATGTTCCAACCAAGACGTTTACACAGTTCAGCTTCAGCTAATATTGCAGGAATTCTTCTTTTAGCTTTTTTAGGATCTTTTATTTTGTTTTTTTGAGTGCTCATATAGCAAAAGCTACAATCTCCTTTATCACACCACCAAGATAAAAATATAGCTCTTTCTAGGGTTATGGTATTATAACCTTCTTTTTTATTTATTTTTTCAGCTTTAGCTATTAACTCTAAGTTTTCAAAGTTTTTTATTTTATCTATATAATTCATATCATTTCCCTATTTAAAATTAACTTCTATTCTATTATTTTATTATCTATTACTCTATTATCCTATTATTATATTTTCATATATACTTAAATTATATTTTTATAGGTTCTTAATCGGATTATAATTAATTTAATGATAGATTTTTTATATATTTAAATCTGGGTATTATGTATATATTAGTTTAATATCTGAGTTATATATTTAATAATAAAATTAATTATATTTTTAATTATATTTTCTCATATTTACTATTTTTATTATTTATATTATTTATCTTAATAATAGGGAATTGATAATATAATATGAATATAAATATAAATATAATTGCAATAGTATATATTCTATAAAATATAAAATAAATAAATAATTTAATCTTTCTAAAATAAATTAAATCTATAACTTAAGGATATGAAGGGATTTTATGGTATATTGCAGATATTGTGGTGCTCAAAATAGAGATGGGGATTTTAGATGTTCCAATTGTGGCAAACCATTAAGTTTAATGCCGAATGAGCCAAACCATAATACAAACTTCTCTTCAGATAATAATCAAAACTTAAGAAATAATGATTATAGGGATAATCCTAATAATCGTCATACTATTAAGGATAAATATTTAGAAAGAAATCATAATAGTCAAAACAATCAGAATTATAGACAAGAAAATCAAAATAGCAATTTTAATCAAAATTATCAGAGTCAACCAAAAAATCAATATTATCAAGATCAACAAAGAAAACAAAAACAAGAATATAATAGTTATCAAGATCAACAGCACCGTGAAAATCAATATGATCAATATAATCAACAGCAATATCAAGAAAGTTACCAAAATCCTCAAAATTATCAAAATCTAGAAAATTCTAATAATTTAAATAATTATGAATTTAATCAAGAATATCAGCAAAATTATGTAAATAAACATAAAAATATTAATAAATCGGCTGTTGAATGGGATGTTGTAATAGCTACTGCTTTAATGGTGATTATTTTATCAGCTATACTTCAAAGAATCTTTCCTTTCTTTGCTATTTTCATAGCATTACTTATAGGTCTAGCATACATTTTAGTAGCTACTAAATCAAAAGCAAGTCTTATAAAATCAATACCTCTTGCGGTTTTAGCTATTTTAGCTATTTCTGCTTATTTTAGTCTTTAATATCGTTCAATTTCATTAAAAAATTAGAAATATTAAGCTATTTTTCTCAAAACTGGATTTAAATATAGTTTATATTTTTTATTAATTGATTTAATTATCAAAAGGTTTATATATAATGATTATCAATCTATGTAATGCTGTTTAAAGTTTGATTAATTTTAGACATAAGCTATTATCATGCCCGTTTATAGGCGTGGGTTTTCATATGCCGTCGTAGCTCAGTAGGTAGAGCGTTCGGCTGTTAACCGATTGGTCACAGGTTCGAGCCCTGTCGACGGCGTTTTTGGGCCCATAGCTTAGCCAGGTAGAGCGCCCGGCTCATAACCGGGCGGCCATGGGTTCAAATCCCATTGGGCCCATCGATAAAAGCTATAAATCAACTATTACTTACATAGATTAAATAAATTCAATTAATATTAGATATTTTTATCTAATTTTTTGTACTTGCTCCGGTGGTGTAGTCCGGCCAATCATTTCGGCCTTTCGAGCCGAAGACTCGGGTTCGAATCCCGGCCGGAGCATTTTTTATATTTAATCAGGAATTTGTCTTTTTATTATACAATTCTGTGATTTTATATTTTCATATTCATATATTTCATAATATAATTAATTATCTTTAATGATCAAGGGATATACCTCCTTTTAATCAAAAGCGGGGGTGCCCGAGCGGCCAAAGGGGACAGGCTTAGGACCTGTTGACGCAGGTCTACCAGGGTTCGAATCCCTGCTCCCGCATCAATTTTTAAAGATATTGAATTATTTTTATTTGTTATCAATGCCGGGGTGGGGTAGGCGGTTATCCTACGGGACTGTGGATCCTGCGACTCGGGTTCGAATCTCGGCCCCGGCCCCATTTTTATCTATTTTTGTTAAATAAATCTGTTTTTATTATATTAAATATTTTATATATTTTCAGCTTTATTATATCATCTAAAATAAAAATGACTATTTATTAATTATTCAAAAATAACTATTTAGTAAATAATAAATATTATATTATTTAATAATATTTTTAAGATAATACTTCACAAGTCTTTATTTTAAAAAAAGATAATTATATATATTAGTTTTTACAAACAACTTAATGTTAAATCATATCAATGTTTATGATAATAAGATAAGATTTATTTGATAACTGTTATCTATGCTTTTTTTCATTATATTATCTTTGTTTTTTTTAATATAATGCTAGTTTAGATAGACTATTGTAGTAACTATTTTATTTTTTTAAGTTATTTATGATATGTTAGTTATCATAGTTTAAGGAGGTATTTTATGAACAATAAGTTTATAGCTTTAATCATTGTTATAATAATAGCCGTTTGCGGAGTTTCAGCTTTTTTGTTAACTCAAGATAATATTAATAATAATGGATCTAGTAACGGTACTATGGCGGGAAATAATACTGGAAATAATACTATGGGTAATAATACAACTAATGTTATTCCTTCAGGAAATACAAACAATAAAGGAGTAACTGATCAAAATGGAGTAATTGCTTCTTTAAATGGTCCTAAGTATTCTGCTCAAGGAAAAACAGTTAATTTAGTTTGGAAAATAACAAATAATGGTAGCGAAACCATTCAAAATGTACAAGCACAAGATCAATCAAATTCCCATGATTTTGGAAATATAGCACCTGGGGAGTCAAAAACATTCACAGCTTCTCTAAATATTCCTACTTTAGCTCAGGTTAAACAGGATTTTGGTCCAGATGCTACTATTGCAAATCCATTTTCTATTGGTGGTTTTTCTGTTACCTATAGTTTGAATGGGGAAAATTTCCAATTTAATTCAAACTCTCTTGATATTCGTTTAGTATGATTATTTAAGAGCATTTTTATTTTTTTATTTTCCATTTTTTTATTTTATTTTATTTTTATATTTAATTTTTATTTTATTTTTTCTTTATTTTTTCTTTTATTTTCTAATTTTTGGTTTTGATTTATTCTATCTAATTTTCCTTATTTATATATGATATTGATATTACTTTTCATGACCTTGGAAAATCTTAAAGTATATATTAAATTATTATATTGTATATAATTGAATATTGGATATAAATAGATTAACAGATAATATAATTTAATATATTAAATAATTTTATAACAATTATACTATAGAATATTTATAGAATTTTTATTAAAATTTATTAAAATATATTTTAACATATTAAAAATATTAAAATAATCTATAAAATAGCTACTAGAAATGGATAATATTTAACAATGTTTGTAAGTGTTTTGATAAAATGCCTAAAAAAGGTTCAGCAGAAGAAAGAGATTTAGTTCATAAACTTTGGGATAAGAATTTTGCAGCTATGAGGGCTCCAGCTTCTGGAGGTGCAACAAAAAGACCTCTGCCAGATGTTTTAGCTGGGAATGGGAAAGTATATTTAGCTATTGAAGTTAAAACTACAACCAAAGAGAAAATATATATTGATTCTCCGCAAATAGATGCTCTTTGTGAATTTTCTGATATTTTTGGTGCAAACCCATATCTTGGAATAAAATTCAAGTATACTAAATGGTTATTTTTACCTCCTGAAATAATTGATAGAACTCGAAATAATAATTATAGAATAGAAAAAGATATTGCTTTAGAAAAAGGATTAGAACTTGATGAAATAATTGGTATGGCTAAACAAGTTAAATTTTAATATAATTTCAATAATTTTAATTTAAGTAATTTTAATAATTTTATTATAAAATTAATTTTATTATAATTATAATATAATTATTAATGTAATAATACCTATTTTTTAACATATTTGATTAGCTAATTAGCTATATTATATATTATCATTATAATATCATTATAATCATCTCAATCATTTTATAATAATGTTTTTAAAAATCATCTTTAAAATCAAAGTTATGCTATTATTATACAAAAGTTTAAATACTTAATTGGACAAAAATTCTGATGTTGCCAAGGTAGCTTAGCGGCGAAGCGGTGGACTGCAGATCCATTACACGGGAGTTCAAATCTCTCCCTTGGCTTTAGATGTAATATCAAATATTGATATTATCTCTTTTTTATATTTGTGGGGTTATAGTGTAACCTGGCATCATCTGGGACTCCAGTTGTCTTTGAAGAAAACTAACGCGTAACTGACAGTATGATGATCAACATCATATAGTATGATGATCGATTGGAGTACTGAGACATGAGAAATCCCAGGATAGGGGTTCAAATCCCTTTGACCCCATTTTTATTACTTTTTTTAACTATTTATTAACTACTAGTTATCTATATTAAAAATATAGGAATTTTAATTTAGCTATTAATGGTATTACTCATAATTAGCCCATTAACTGCTATAATTTATAGATATTTTTAATTATTAATTACATCTTTTCATAATCTCAAAAAGAAGAAATTAACTGAAAAGAAGAAATAATTAATTATCATATTTACACTGATTATTTTAAGACATATCCTCTAAAAATTAGGACATATATTAAGACATATTTTTTATATGAAAATTGTAGATATTAAAGAAAAAATATGGTGTTTTTTGTTGATATTATAAAAATTCTAAGATATGTAAAAAATTATAAAATAAATATTATAAAAAAATAAGAAATTTAGTAGAGATAAAAAAATTAAAATCTCTTTTTAATAAAAAATAAATTAATAGGAAATTAGCTTAATAAAAAGCTATTTGAATAAGCAATGAAGTGACTTATCAAATCTTATTTATTTCTTCTTTTTAAACTTATTCCTATTGTGGATATTAATACTATTAGTAATATTAACACGGGAATTCCAGTATTTTGCATTTTTGCATTAGTTTTGTTGATAGTACTAGAATTATTTGTTCCATTTGAATTAGAAGAATCTGGATCTTTTGGTGGTTTAGTTGGGTCTAAATCACTTGGCTCTTCAGGTAACTCTTCATCAGGTATTAAAGTCTTTCCCATGTTTATATTTAAAGCTATATCTTCAGCATCGGCGATTGATCTAAGAATAAAGTTGCCATTTGTAGAATTTATTAATATATTAACAAAATTATTTCTTATATCTCCGCTTACAACGGTTCCATTAGGTAATGTAATATTAACTTCAAAATAAGGTAATTTTGTTTGATCATTGTCCACTGGCTTATTAGTAGTCAATTTAAAAGATAAATTAACATTTTGATCAGTGAAATTTTTAGTTGCATTTGTTATTGTATTGTAATCATTTGCAGATAATTGAAGAACATACCAAGTATCTATTAAAAATCCATTATAATTAGTTATTGGAGAATTAGTTCCCCACCAATTAAGATTCGCTGTGTTATTATATACATTTCCTGAAACAGTCATCGGTTTTATGTTGTTATAAATCCTATTATAACTGATATCAATGTTATTAATTTCATCAATAGCATATAATCCAATACCTACACCATTTCTAACAATATTATTGCTGCTAATATTACTACCAGTTATTTTACCATATAAATATATTCCTTTTTCAGAATTGTCTAATATTTCATTTCCTGAAATATTGGCAGAATTTCTTAATAAAATTCCTACTACATTACCAATTATATTATTTTGGGTTATATTTATATCTTCATTAGTTCCACCACTAGTATAGATACCTGCATAACCATTGTTGTTTAAGATGTTATTTTTAATGAGTGTGTTGTGAGTATTTTGTAGATATATTCCACTGTTGGCGGAATTGGAAATGTTATTGGATATGATTGTATTATTTTTATTGGTTCCAAATTGTTCAGAAAGCCAAATTCCTCCTCCTCCAGAGTTTGTGATATTGTTTTTATTAATCTTATTGTTAGTTGAATTAGTTATATATATGCCATAATAGTCATTTTTATTTATGTTATTTTCCTCAATATTAACATTATGAGAACTACCATAAACTATACCATAAACTAAATTTTCACTAATATTATTTTTTGAAACATTCACATTAGAAGATTTTGAAATAGCAATACCATCGCCATTAGCAGAAGATCCTGGATTTCTTCCATTTTTAGTAATATTATTTTCTTTAATAGATATATTGTTTGAATTTCCTACAGAAATCCCAGTACCGGTATTTTTAGAAATCTCATTTTTATTTATATTGGAATTATTCGAATTAGATAAAACAATCCCTTGTCCATACCCTGAAATTTCGTTGTTACTTATATCACCATTACTATTATTGAAATATATTCCATTTGAATAAGAATTATAGCTTCCAGATGATTTTAAAGTATTATTTTCAACGGTTGCGTTTTTAGAATTGTTGTATTCTATTCCAGTAGTATTATTGATACTAGCTGATATATTGTTATTAGAAACTTTGGAATTATTGGAATTATTGAATTTAATAGCAGTTGAGTAGTTATTGAAGTTAATTCCTGTAATATTAACATTATTCGTATTATCAATTGTAATTGCAGTTGTTTGTGAATTTCCAACAAAATTTACAATTCCTTGTGTAATTATATTGACTGAATTTTTTATAACAAAACTAATATTAGAATAAGTTCCTTCATTAAATATTACAGTATCAAAGTCTGATATATTAAATCCTCGAACTATATTTCCATTAAAAAAATCTGAAATTTCGTTATTACTCCAGTCATTACTCTCAATATTAACACTAGCGGCTGATAATGAGTTAAGACTTGAAAATACAACTAAAATAAAGAATATTACTATAACGTGCCTATTATTAATCAATTTTATCAAATTCCCCCTGATTATTTAATTTTTTTTGTTTATAAATGTAATTATCATACTTTTTATTGCTATTTTTAGCATATTATATAATTTCAGTGACAATTTTAATATTTTATTGATTTTTTATACAATAATTATTTGAAATTAAATAAACCACATATTTTTTATGATAATTATTTAATTGTATAATATCTTCGAATAGTAATGAGTATATTATCAAACTATTTGTAATTATACAAAATATTATTTATGGGGTTGTCTATTATATAAATGTTTTTACTAGTTCATTATAAATCGAACAAAATCAAAATTAATTTTAGTTTATATTTTTTTAAAAATTAATTCATCAAAATAGCTCTTTAATTTTAAATTAAACCATTTAAATTATTTTATATTTTTAAAATTTGTAATATTTTTAATATTTTTAAAAACAAAAAAATAAAAATAGTATTTGAATAGATTATGAAAATATTTATTAATATTAAATGAGAAGTATACTAATATTATAATATTTTGTTTTTAATTATTAATTGAGATATTCTAAGTAGTTATACACTTTAATATCTATTTTTAATTATTAATTACAACTTTTAAAAATCTCAAAAAAAGAATAAAAGGAATTGAAAGATGATGAACTTTTTCAAAAAACCGATATGAAATTAATGTAATTAATAAAAATAAGAAAAAATAGTTATTAGTTGTATTTTTATTTCCTTTTTTAATTGTGTATAATTATAAATTACCAACTTATTTTCAATAATACACTTAAAGAAATTAATAATATTGAATTATTTATTATTAATAAAACTCCTGTTCCTGGACCAAATCCTCCATGGAATAATGAGCTTAATGTTAAAAACAGGCTTTGTAATAATAGAAAACCTGAAAATATAATGAGTCCTATGTTGAACTTGGATTTTATTTCTTTATAATTTTGATAATACATATAACTTAGGGCTATTAATAGACATATATTTGCTATGCCTATAATTGAAGCGATATTAAATGATAATGATTCTATTGCAAGACTTACTGCCATAATTTCACCTTTAAATATGATTTATTTAAATATTTTCATTTATTTTTTTTATCTTTCGATATTTTTCCAAATTTCTAAAAAGTCTTTATAATTGTTTTCCATTTTTTCTGTAAGAAAATATAAATTTCCATATTTTTCCTCACCAGAAATGATTATTTTATTATCTTCTAAAACTTTTAAATGATGTGTTATTGTTTTGTAATCTAGATTAAGTAGTTTTGACAGCTGATTTGCATTATAGGGTCTTTCATTTAGAAAATTAATAATTTTCGCCCTATTTACTCCTCCCCGTGTTCCTGCAATAATATACCACAATAATCTTTTCATTTTATCCTCAAAAAGTATTCTTTAAGATAAATTTTATAGTTAATTATTCTTTATATTAACTAATTATTATATTTTCTATTTACTGATACTTTTAATTGTTTGATGTTTTAGATGGTTGGTTTATATTTTCTATTACTAGAATTTTGCAATTTTTTAATGCTTTTAAGTTTTATATTTTAATAATTATTTGAATATTTAAAATATAATATTAAAATCGTTAAAAAAGCTATAAAATATGTTATTATCGTTATTAATGGATAAACTAAACTTGTTTCTGGTAAAATTCCTGCTATTCCTAATACAATAACTTCTGGAACAGCAAAGGGAGATAAATAACATTTATCCCAATGAAATGCTGCTAAATTTGGTATTATTCCGGCAATAGCTATTATCATTGGAGGAATGAAATCTTTAAAAATTAAAGTTAACCACATCATTAATGGTATAATTACAATGTTTGTTACTCCTGCTAACATGATGTAGCTACTATAATCTATTATTTCTGTACTAGTTATTGTAAATCCTAGTAAATAAGCACATATAATATTAGTTATTGCCACACATGCATATAAACCTAGAACTAATAGAGATACATAACTCATCTTGGAAAGTATGATTTTTAACCTCGAATTTGGTGAATTTAATAAATTTTCCATTGTGTGAGATCTATATTCATAATATATTGAATTTATTGAAATAAATGCAGTAATCAGTGGTCCAATCAACATCATGAAAAATGAAATAACTCTTCCAAAAAAGGAATGCCATGTATAAATTCCCTGAATTATTAAGTCTTCTCTAACAATAAATGTTCCAATAGCTATTATGATAAGTGGTGAAATCATACCTAAAAGTCCTAATGTAGTTATATAACTATTTTTGTACTTTTTATGTTCAGTTTTTAATAAATTTATCATCTAGTCACCTTTTTTTGTGAGATGATTATCAGCTATTCCTAAAAATCTCTCTTCTAATGTTTTTAAATGAGATTTTAAATTATACACTTCTAAATTATTTTCAATCATCTTTTTATTGATCATTGAATTGTGATTATATTCACAATAAATCTTTAAAGAATCATTTTTTTTCTCAAATTCAAAATTTAAACTATTTAAAATTTTTTCAGCTTTTTTATTATTGCTAGTTTCTAAAATTAGGTAATTTTGTTGGTCAATATCTATAGAATCAATATGTCCTTCCATTATTAATCTTCCATTATCTATTATTCCAACATAATCTGCTATTAATTGTATTTCACTTAATAAATGACTTGAAACAAGTATTGTAATTCCTCTCGTTTTTGAAAGATTTTTTATTAATCCTCTCATTTCAATAATTCCCATGGGATCTAATCCATTTGTAGGTTCATCAAGAATTAAAATCTTAGGGGAATGTATTAGTGCATTAGCTATTCCTAATCTTTGTTTCATACCTAGTGAAAATGTTCCAACATTTTGATTGTCTACTTTTGATAATCCTACAATATCTAATGATTTCTCTATTGATTTTTTATCTGTATTGAATAATTCACAGGTTATTTCAAGATTTTCATATCCAGAAAGATTATTATAAAATCCCGGAGTTTCTATTATAGCTCCAATATCTTTCAAATAACTAATATCATTTCTATTAACCTCTTTTCCAAATATTTTCACTTTTCCAAGATCTGGCTTTATCAAACCCATAATCATTCTAATTGTTGTTGTTTTTCCAGAACCATTTCTTCCTAAAAATCCATAAACTTTACCTTCTGGAACTTTAATTTCTAAACTATCTACTGCAGTAAAATCTCCATATTTTTTAGTGAGACTTTTACTTTCAATAGCATATTTCAATTAATCACATCCTTTAATTTAAAATATTTACTAAAATTAAGAAAAAGCTTATTAAAATATAATCTTTAACTTAACAATTAAAATATGGATTTATATTTAATAAAAAGATTTTCCAACTTCTTTACAACCTTTTTCCATAATTTTTTCCATTTTTGACCCAATTTATTTCCAATTCCATTTTATTATAAAATTATAAATTAATATAAAATTAAAGAATTAGGAATTGGATTATGAGACAATGAATTAGAATTATAATAGTTAATAATAATATAGAAAAAACATAGAAAAACATGACAAAATCAGTTGGAGAAAATTTTAGTATTGAATATTTAAATAAAAAATAAGGGTTGTTAATATAGATGTAAAAGCCATCATTGATAGAAAATCTGATATCTCTAAATTTTTAGAATATTCAGTTTTTTAGTAAATTTTATATTGTTTATTATTTTAATATATTTAAATATAAATTATTTCAAAATTATTTATAAACTATTTTAAAATTATTTTTAAAATAATTATTCTATCTAAAATAATTATTTTAATTTATTGTGGTGATCTTATGGAAAAGATAAATGATATTGTGTGTATTGAAGGTTTTGGAGCTGATTCTAACTGTTATTTAATTGGAAACATTTTAGTTGATACTGGAACAGGTAATAATAAAGAATATCTGCCTCAAAAAGTTCAAGAAGCTGGTTTAGCTATTAATGATATAGATATGATTGTTAATACTCACTGTCACTTTGATCATGTAGGAGGGAACTATCTTTTTCCAAATTCTAAGGTAGCTATTCATGAAAAAGATGCTAAAATTCTTCAAAGTGATGACAGTCCATTAAATGCAGGTTTTCTTTTTGGAAAATCAGTAAAAAGACGGGATGTTAATGTTAATTTAAAAGATGGAGATAAAATAGCTAATTTTGAAGTCATTCATACTCCAGGCCATACTCCTGGAGGAATTTCTCTTTGGGATGGTGAAGTGTTAATTTCAGGCGATACTGTTTTTGCAAATGGTGGGTTTGGAAGATTAGATATTGGTGGAAATTCTCAAGAAATGAAAAATTCTCTTGAAAAGCTTTCAAAACTAGATGTTCAATATCTTTTGCCAGGACATGGGCCTTGGACTAAAAATGGAAAAAGACATATAGAGTTAGCTAAACAGATGTTTTCTGGATATTAATATTTATTAAATTTTTATATCTTTTTCTAAAAAGTAATATTTAAAATATTTAGTGAGATATTATTGTATCAAATTTGGATTTGTTTTAAAAATAATTTTAGAATAATTTTAGAATAGTTTAAAAATAGTTTAGAAATAATTTAAAAATAATTTAAAAATAGTTTAAAAATAAATCTTATGATGTTTAAGTTAATAGGATAATAAAATAAATAATATATTAACCCATGAATTTTTTTGCTGCTTTTTTAAAGGAACCTCTTTTCACAAGGATGGAAATCTTATTTCCTTTATTTAAAACACTATCTGGTTTCGGTATTACTAATTTACCTCCATGATAAGTAGCTATTATCATGTAATCTTCTGTTGGTGAGACTTCAGATACTTTTTTTCCAGTCACTTTCTCATTTTCTATAATCATATCAAGAATTTCAGCATTTCCTTTTCCAAATGCAGTTAAATCAGCAACATTGGGGCGGGTTATAATTTTTTCAAGGAAACCTGCTGCTGTTATTTCAGGACTTATTACATCATCTATTCCTACTTTTTTAAAAGCTTCTTCATGGTCAGGATTACTAACACGAGCTATTATTTTAGGTATGTCATAATCTTTAACTAAAATACATGAAAGCAAGTTAGCTTCATCATTTCCAGTAGCTGCAACAAAAAAATCAGCATCTTGTATATTAGCTTCTTCTAATGTTTTTGTATCAGTACCATTACCACAAATTACTAGGGCATCTAACTCTGAAGCAGCATTATTACATAAATTTTCACTATTTTCGATTAGGGTAATATCATACCCATCATTTACTAAAAGATCTGCAAGAGTGAGCCCTACACGACCTCCGCCCATTATAACAACATACATTTGAACACCTTTAAATAAAAATTAATATCTAAAATAATATATATTTTTTTATTTATAAGTCTTTCTAAAAATATATATTATAATTCTATATAATCTAATAAATCACTAAAATTAATTAATCAATTAATTAATATAACAATATATAATAAAATATATTAAATATGCTTGATTTGATGGTACATAGGAATATAATTATTTTTAAAGATTATTAAATTATATGGGCTTCTTTGAAGGGATAAATATTTTAAATAATTCTAATCCACTTCTTATAAGAATAAGTACAGGTATTATTTCCAATCTTCCAATCCACATATTAAATATAACTACTATTTTAGCTATTAAAGGGGTAGATGGTGTAATAATTCCAGTACTAAGTCCTACATTACCTTGAGCAGAAGATATATCAAATAATGAATTGATTCCATCATAACCATAGAATGTTAAGACTAACCATCCTCCTAAAAGGAATAATATATAGATTGAAAGATACGAACTTGCTTCTGTTACTTCAGAATCACCAATAGCTCTTCCAGAAGATTTAATCTTTACAATTCTACCTTCTGGAGAAATATTATTGATAATATTTTTTGATAATCCTCTTAAAATTGTTATAATTCTTGATAACTTAACTGCACCAACAGTAGAACCTGCAGCACCACCTATTATCATTAAACTAATTATTATTATTTTGAAAAATCCTGGCCATGCAGCTGTAGCAGCTACACTATCAATGCTTGCTCCTGTTGTGGTTATGGCTGAAACAACATTGTATACAATATCCATAGGTATCAAATTTGTTGCAAAGTAAATTATAATACTACTAACTGCGATTAATCCAATCATAGCTATAAACTGAATATCTTTAAATATGGCTTTTCCTTTTGTTTTAAAGACACGATAATGAGTTAAAAAGCTTGTAGCTCCTAAAATCATTATAAGCATCGAAATCATATAAAATAAATTATTATTGTAGTATCCCATGTTTAAATTTTTAATGGACATTCCACCAGTTGAAATTGCAGTAAATGTATTATTTATTGAATCGAATACTGGCATTCCAGCTATTATGAATAATGCAATACCGATTGCTGTATAAATAAAATAGATTTGAAGAGTTTTTTTCAATGTGTTTGCTATACTTGGCTTGATCCTGTCTTCTCTAGCTTCTGATTTATAAAGACGTGAAGCAGCTGTTCCAGTATAAACTAATGTCCCGATTACTATAACAACAATACCCAAACCACCAATCCACTGCTCAAGGCTTCTTAAAAAGAGTATTGAATTTGGTAAAGATTCTACATCTAAAAACATGGTAATGCCAGTTCCAGTCCACGCTGACATATTTTCAAAAAAAGCATCTATAAAAGAAATATCTAAACATAATACCATTACAAGCCCACCAATAAAACTAGCCCAAAGCCAAGCTAAAGAAGAAATTAGCATAGCATGTTTTATTGCCATCCTAGGGCGTTTAACTTCAATTTTAGTTAGTAAAGTCCCTATTAAAATAGATAAAATAGCAGGAATCACAAATCCAATATAAGCTATATGTTCTTGATATATTAGAGCTACTATTAAAGGAATTAATACAAGTATTCCCACACCTTGCATAATCTTACCAAGGTATTGGCCTACAATATAGATGTCTCTTTTACGAATGTATCTCATCAATTATCATATGATTTATTGGTATATAAAATTTATTAATTTTCAATAAGTATTATTATTAAAATATTAAATATTCAATTTTCAATAATTTTAATAATATGTATAATTATTATGTATGGGATGATTATAACATTCAATTACCTGGAATTATGAAATATTTTATGGATATATGTATTAAAAGGAATAACTTTAAAAAATAAAATTTTAATAGAATAATCCTTTAAAATAAAAATTAGAGGATTAAAAGTTTAAATAGATATAATTTTGAGAAAATATAGTTTAAATTAAGAATAAATTAAGAATAAATTAAGAATAAATTAAGAATAAGTTAAGATTAAGTTAAAAATAAGTTAAAAATAAGTTAAGAATATTATTAAGCATATTTTAGAAATATATTAAAAATGTGTCAAAATAAGAAATCGTGTTTATTTGTTAGTAATTAAATTTTAATTAATAAATAATTAAATCTAATAAATTATATCTAATAATTATTTTATTAGTAAAATAATTATTGGACAAATTACTAGATAAAAAAAGAATTTTATTAATAAATAACATATACTGCTTTAAATAATAAGTATAGCTATTTATTAATTGTCATAAACCAATAAAGTAGTATTATTCTACTATTTCACCGAAAGCAAATTTTCGGCGGGTTGCATTGACTTTTACTTTTACTTCTTGACCAACTTCGGCTCCAGGAACGAATATAACAAATCCGTCTACTCTAGCAATACCATCGCCAGATTTACCTTGGTCTTCGATTTTAACATCATACTCTGTGCCAACTTCTACGGGGCAAGAGAATTCTTCTTGTCTATTATAACTATCTTCAAACATTTTAATAACACCTAGT
The DNA here is from genome assembly GCF_020148105.1 of Methanobrevibacter sp. TMH8. NCBI lineage: Archaea > Methanobacteriati > Methanobacteriota > Methanobacteria > Methanobacteriales > Methanobacteriaceae > Methanobrevibacter > Methanobrevibacter sp. TMH8. The sequence goes on along the minus strand of NZ_JAHLZE010000004.1, from coordinate 63,596 downwards.
TTTGGACAAGGTTTCCCTAAGTCCGTAACATAATGCAAAAGTAGTAATAACATAAAAATTCATCAGACAACCAATTTAAATTTAAATTTTGTAAATAAATAATTATTAAAAAAAGTATGAAATTAATATTCAATTAATTAAAATTTGTATTCTAATAAATTAAATTAAAATTAATATTCAAATGTATTTTTAATGAAATATTATTTTTAAATAAATTTAATTAATTTAGAAAAAACCATATGTTTTATATTATCTATTTTATGCATTATTATTACAATGATTTTTAAGATATATAAATTTAACTAATTTTTCAAAGTTTTTTTATATATTTTTTATATATATTATAATAATAACATGTATTGTTTTATAAAACCTGAACAAAAATATTATTTTAAAACTATATATTATTAATAATATTAATATAATAATAAGTTGATTTTTTATCTTATTTTTATCTTATTTTTATCTTATTTTTATCTTATTTTTATCTTATTTTTATCTTATTTTTATTTTTTTTATATATTTTTTATAATATTTCTATATATTCTATTTTTACTTTTATTTTTAATATTATTTTACTATTATTTTTTACATTATTTTTATATATGATTAGTATTATCAAATAGTCAAATTAAAATATGATTAAAATATAATTAAATAAATATAATTTGGATATAATTTAAGATAATATATATTTAGAATTAAGATATCTATATAACATACTCGGATAAAATATTTAAATAGAGATAATTGAATAAATTTAATAAAATATTTTAATAAAATAATTTTAAATCAAATAATGGTTTTTTGAAACTTATTTTGATGGAATTAGGAATTAATTAATTGTGATGTTATGAAACATAAGACAATAATATTTTTATTAATTGGTTTAGCTATACTGGCTGTTATGCTATATTTTATAGGAATAGATCAAGTTATTGATGCACTTGAGTTAGCTAATTTCTGGTTTATTCTGTTGGCGATAATTATGCAGATATTTACATATTATTTATTTGCTCTTAGATGGAATATTGTAAATAAAACAGCTAATATTAATATTAGTATTAAAAATTTGTTTCCAATGGTTTTAGTAGGTTTAGCTGTTAATAATATAACTCCTAGTGGACGTGGTGGAGGAGAACCTGTTAGAGCATATATCCTGGCAAAACAATCTAATAATCCTTCTGAAGAAGCTTTTGCAACAGTTATAGCTGATAGGGCTTTGGATACTTTTCCATTTCTTCTTTTAGCTATTATAACTATAATTTCAATGATTTTGTATTTTTCACTGAGTCCCTTAGTTCTGACAATCCTTATTCTCTCTGTTATGGGAATAACAGTTGCTTTAATCCTTTTAATATATATGTCAGTTAATCAAAAAGCTGGAAAAAAGATTACAAAATGGCTTGTTAAAATAATTAAGTTTTTCTATAGAAAAATCGATCCAGAAATATTGGAGCAAAAGGTTATTAAAGCTATTTCAGGGTTTCAAAAAACTATGAAATTAATGCTTAAAGATAGGAAAATACTTTATCATGCACTTCCAGTTTCATTTTTAATTTGGTTTACTGAAATCCTAAGAGTATTTTTAGTTTTTCTTGCTTTTGGAGCAACTGTTGATCCAATACTTATTGGTGAAGTATTTATAGTAGCTAGCTTAATTGGTATGATTCCTCTTCTTCCAGGGGGACTTGGTGCTGTTGACGGAGTTATGATATTATTCTATAGTTCTGCTGGAATTTCTCCATCAATAAGTGCAGCTGCTACTGTAATTGAACGTCTTATTTCTTTTTGGATGACAACAATGATTGGGTTAGCTATATTGCCTCATTATGGGGCTTCTGTTTTTGATAAAATTAATAGTACTAGTATTAGTGAAGAAGAAACAGTTAAAGAAATTATTGATGAATTAGATTACATGGAAGATAAAAATGATAAAAAAGATATTGGAGATGTTAATAAAGAAAATATTGAAAATATTGAAGATAAAGGAGATAAATAGAGAATTTTTTGAGGATATAAATAAATAAAATAAATAATATAAAGAGAATAAAGGATATAAGAAAGATAAGAAAGATAAAAAAGATTAGAATAAAAATTTTAAAAAAAGAAGAATTTTAAATATTGAAACAATCTTCTGTTATCTAATTTTTTTTTTTTTAAATGTTTATGATATTTAGAACAATCCGCTGTCGTCTAATTTTTCTTCCATTAATTTTGTATATTTTTCTAATTTTTCTTTAATTAATATTGTTATTAAAAATGATACAACTGGGTATATAGATAATATTATAATATTATATATATAATTACTCCAATAAATACCGCCCATAACTTCCCTTATAGCTCCAATACCATATGTTAAAGGTAATAATGAATGAATAATCTGGAAAAATTGAGGAAGTAATTGAATTGGGTATGTTCCTCCTGTTGCAGGAATTTGAAAAACAAGTAGAACAATAACAAATGCTTTTCCAGAATTTCCAAGTGTTGAAATTATCGAATATATAGTTATCATAAGACATAATCCAACATAAAATGTTGTAATTATAAATAAAAATGTCGAGCTAATGTTTAAATTTAATAGCAATAACCCTATTATGATTATTAAGGATTGTAATATGCTAATTACTAAAAATAATCCCATTCTTCCGACATATATACTTTCAGAATCAAAATTTTGGATATTATTATTTAGAGATCTATTCATGGGGTTGAATGTTGATTTTGGTCTAAATCTTGTACTTACCATTGCAGATGTAATAACACAGCCTACCCATAATGCTAAACAAATATAAAATGGAGCTACTCCTTCTCCATAATTATCAATAGGATATAACTTTTTTTCTTTAACTTCAACAGGGCTTTGGAAATAGTTATCAATACTACTTAAATTTGCATTAGAAAATTGAGCTAATTTATCATAATTTATACTGTTAATTTTAGCTGTAGCTTCTTCAATATAGTTTTTCGCTATCGGCCAATTAGAATTTGCATAATCAACACCTTTTGATGCTATATTAACCTTATTGTTAATTGTTTCTTTATTATCATTAAGAATATTCACATTTTTATCTAATTGATTTATTAGACTATTAAGTTTGACTAAATTACCTTTATTATGGCTAACATCATCAATATTTTTCTCAATATCTTCCAAAACTGTTAATATCTTATTTGCTATTGATAAATCCTCTTCAACATCTTTTATTATAGGTTTTAAATCTTCATTATTTGTTAAATTGTATAAATTATTTAAATAAGCATCAGTAATTTTTAAAATTTGAATAGTGTTTGTAATTTTTGATTCCATCAGCTTTACAGTACTTAGAGCTTTTTGAGGATTAGATGAAATTTGATTGTATAAGTTATCATAATTATTTTTTAGACTGTATGTGTCTTTTTTTAGTTGGGGCAAGTCTTTATAGACATTTGACCAGATATTGCTAACAACTCCCATATCGTGTTGTCCATCACTCAAATATGATCCAATACTACTAGTTTTACTATTTAAATTGTTTAAAAAGTTTTTTAAATTATTAAAATTTTTTTCATTACTTTTAGCTATTTTCCCAATATCATACAAATTATTAAATATTATATCATCAATAGTTCTTGTTACCTTTGTATTAATTGCTGATTGGATATTATTTGCACTTGTATCTGTTATTCTTGAAGCAATAGGATTCATTTTGTCATTTGTAATAAATGTTATCTCAGATCTATCGGGATTTAAACTTTCAATTGATAATAGGGATTTACTAAAATTCGATGGAATTATAATTATTCCATAATATTTTTCTCTATTTAAACCATCCATTCCTTCTTTATAACTTACAAATTCCCAATTAAAAGTTTTATTTTCTTTTAGTTCATCGACTAACATATCTCCTACATTAAGATTTTCATTATTTACAGAATATCCTAAATCTTGATTTACAACAGCTATTTTTAAATTAGCTGTATTTTCATAGGGATCCCAGTTAGCTTCAATATTTACTATGGCATAAAGAGAAGGTATTAATATTATGGCTAATAAAACTATAAGTACTACTGGATTAGTAAATATAGTTTTCATATCACTCTTAAATATGTTTAAAGCTTTTTCAAGTCTCATTTATTATCCCTTAAATAAATTAATGTGTAAATATAATATAAAATGCAATAAAATACATTATAAAAATGTAAAATATGTTATAATATTATAAAAATAATCTGAATCAATCTAATTGGTATATATTAATTTTTTATTTAGCTTATAAATAATCTTTACTTCTTTTCTAATTACTACTATATAAAATTAACTTTATTATTAATAAAAGATAAAAATATTTATTAAAATTATTATATTTAGCTTAATTATCTTTTTAAATCTATTTTATCTAAATGATAAACTTATATAATTTTATAAATAATAATTATTAAATATTTAAATGATTCAATTTAAAATTAGCACTTTTACCCATATTAAGGATATTTTTTAAGACCAGATAATATTAATTTCATGAAATATAATATAAAATATGCATGAAAATAGGAAATTGATTTACTTTTTTAAGAACAAATAGAAAACTTTATTTTATAATAAATGAAATTTTAAACTGGTGAAAATATGCAATTAAATGGCGTAGATATAAAAGATACTTATGCAGAAGCTTTTGGAATAAAAGTTTCTAGACTACTTGTAACTGCAGCAACTAAAAAATTAGCTCTTGTAGCAGCTACTGAGGCTACTGGTTATGCTACTTCTGTAATCGGATGTCCTGCTGAAGCTGGAATAGATGGATATGTTTCTCCCCTTGAAACTCCTGATGGAAGACCTGGTTATAATATAATGATTTGCAACTCAAGTAAAAAACAGCTTGATCATGAACTCCTTGAAAGAATTGGAATGGGAATACTAACTGCTCCAACTACTGCAGTATTCAATGCATTAGGAGATACTGAAGAAGTATTAAAAGCAGGATTCAAGTTAAAATTCTTCGGTGATGGATATGAGAAAGAAGTAGAAGTAGGTGGAAAAACTGTTCAATCTATTCCTATCATGTCTGGTGATTTCTTAGTAGAAACCGAATTTGGAATGAAAGATGGTGTAGCTGGAGGAAACTTCTTTATACTTGCAGATAGTCAAATGAATGCACTTGTAGCAGCTGAAGCAGCTGTTGATGCAATATATGAAGTTCCTGGAACAATTACTCCTTTCCCGGGTGGAATTGTAGCTTCTGGTTCTAAAGTAGGTTGTAATAAATATAACTTTTTAAATGCTTCTACTAATGAAAAAATGTGTGTTACTCTTAAAGATGAAGTTGTAGAAAGTGAAATTAGAAAAGATGTTAATGGTATCTACGAAATTGTTATTGATGGTATTGATGAAGAATCTGTAAGAGAAGCTATGAAACAAGGTATCAAAGCTGCTTGTACTATTCCTGGTGTTAAAGAAATCAGTGCAGGTAACTATGGTGGAAGTTTAGGTGCTTATAAAATTAATTTAAGAGATTTATTCTAATTTACTAATTTATTTTACTTTATTTTTCTTTATTTTTATTTTTAATTTTTTTTAATTATTTTTACTTTATTTTTTAATTTTTTCTATTTTTGGTTTATATTTTTTATCAAATCTATTTATTCCTTATTTTTATAATTTATTTCTATTAATTTTCTTTATTTCTCTATATTTATATCATATTTTTATAAAAATTAAAACGATGATAGAATGATTTATATATTTTAATAACTAATCGTTTAATGAGGGTTTGTCAATGTTACTTAATGAAGTATTAGAATCTAATAAAGAATTTGTAGAAGAATTTGATGAGGTTAAACTATCTCATATGCCTCAAAAGAAGTTAGCTATTGTAGCTTGTATGGACACACGTCTTACTGATGGTTTTTTAGAGCAATCTATGGGTATTAATCGTGGAGATGCAAAAATTATTAAAAATGCCGGAAATAATGTCTTAGATCGTGATGTTATAAGGTCTGTTGCAGCAGCTATTTTTGCTCTTGGAGCAGAGGAGGTTATGTTAGTTGGACATCATGATTGTGGAATGGCTGGTGCAGATCCAGAAAAACTAAAAGCAAATATGTTAAAAAAAGGAATATCTCCTGATGAAATAGCTAAAATAGATATAAGTCAATGGATTGGAGCTATTGAGACTGAAGAGGCCAATGTTATAAAAGGAGTTGAAAAAATAAAAAATTCTCCATTTATTCCAGCTGATGTCCCAGTTCATGGCCTTATCATGGATCCAATCACAGGAAAAATAGATGTTTTAGTAAATGGATATTAATACATTAATTAAATCATCAATATATTAAAAATAATATTTTTTAGTTATTTTTAAATATTTTTATTTTTAATTTTTTATAATTTATTTTATTATTATTTTATTTTTGTGTTATTTTATTTTATATATTTTATTTTTAAATATTATTAGTTATTTTTATTTCAGATATCTTCTTTTTAAATATCATTAACTATTCATCTTCTTTTTTCAGTATGACTTTGAATTTCCCATATTTTTTAGCTATTTCCATTATTTCGTCATGACTTAAATTAACACCAAAAATTAAATTTTCTTTCTTCAGTGCTTCTACCATTTTTTCTAGTGTTTCATGGTTTGGACCAGATACCCAGTGAGAATGTATTCCATTTACTATTTCATAAATAGATTCAAGAGCTTCTCTAGTATCCATATCTGAATCTATCTTTCCTAAGAATTTATCTACTTGTTCTATAGAGGAAGCTTCTATTTTTCTTTTTAAAGGTTCTTTAAAATAAGGATAATGATACTCAATATTTTCAATAGAACAGCCATATTTTATGATAATTTCCATTTCTTTCTTTATATCTTTGGAGTCGTGCTTTGTTGTTATTTTTACAAGATTTGGCTGGATAGCTGCAAAGTAAATATCAGTACCTCCACTTTCTTCTGGAGAGATTACTTTATTAGCTCCAGAATTATAAAGACGAGATATATTTTCCTTTTTACTAGCTCTTGAAACAATCCAGATATCTTTTGAGATTTCTCTTGAAGTTAAGGCTATAAATAAATTATCAACATCACTTCCAGTAGCTAATATTATTCCTGTTGCATTATCAATTCCTGCTTTATGTAAACTACTTTCATCAGTTGCATCTCCATGTATAACCAATATATCACTTTCTTCTTCAAGATTTTCAACAATATCTCGGTTTTTATCTATAATAACTATTGTCTGATTCCTTTTTTCTAATTCTTCTGCAACTACGGCCCCAACTCTCCCATATCCACATAATATATAATGATCTTTTAGGGATTTAATAGTTCTTTTCATTCTAACACCACTTCTCAATTCTTCAATCCTTTGACCAACTAATGATATTGTTAAACCAAACACATATGCAATAAGTCCGACTCCTCCAATAGCTAAAGTCACTGCAAACATTTTTTGTATAGGCAATAAAGGTATTATATCTCCATATCCTACAGTGGTTATTGTAATAATTGTAAAATAGATTGAATTAACAATATCTAATTTCATTATTAAAAGAGAACCAATTATCCCATAACTAATGAGTATTGATAATGCAATTAGTGCATAAATAAGTATATGGCTTGGAACATCTCCAAATACTTTTTTTATCCGTGATTCTCGAGGTTTTGAACTCAAATAAACACCTTTTTATGGTATTTTATATTTTGTTTTATAATTTTGTTTTATATTTGCTTATAATTTAATAAGAATATCATCTCTTATAATTTTTATTAATATTCTTATAATAATGTAATGTCCTAATAACATAATATATAGTATTATATGTATTTATAGAATAATAATTTATAATAATTGACACTATAAAAAAATAAATCATTATAAAATATATAAAATGAAAATATAAAATATATATACAATTATATGCTCTTAAGGATAATAAATAGCTAATTATTATGGGGATAATTCAGCTAATATTAAAATAAAAAATGGAGATTAACTAATGGATCCTATAGATATGAATGTAGTAGATATTAATTGTGAAGATTTAGGTCTATCGCGGTTATGTTTAATGGAAAATGCAGGTAAATGTTTATCAGATGAAATAGCTAAAATATCAACATTTACTTTTTCAAAGCCAGTAAAGATAGGTATATTTACAGGATCTGGAGGAAATGCTGGGGATGGATTTGTAGCTGCAAGACATCTTTTAAACAGAGGTTTTGAAGTTGAAATATTTATGCTAACATCTAAAAATAGCATCAAGTCAATAGATGCTCAAATTAACTTTGAAATCTTAGAAAATATGGTTCCTAATATTTCAAGGCTAAAAATTATTGAATTAAATGATTTAACCGATATTGAACATATTGAAATAGCAAATTCAAATAGTTTCAGTGAATACATTATTATTGACGGGATTTTAGGAACTGGAATAGATGGAAAACTCAAAGAAAAAGTTAAAAAAGTAATTGAAGTTATAAATGAATCTAATTCATTAAAAATATCCATTGATGTTCCATCAGGAATGGATCCATTAACTGGAGAAATTCCAGATATAGCTGTAAAACCAGAGTATACTGTAACATTCCATAAAGTAAAAACTGGTGTTAAAAAAGCTAGTTTGTCTGATGAAAGCTCTGTTGGAGGCCTTGTAATTTGTGATATTGGAATTCCTATCGAAGCTGAAATATTTACAGGCACTGGAGATTTACTTAGATTAAATTCAAGGAAAAAAACATCTCACAAAGGTAATAATGGAAAAATTTTAATTGTTGGAGGAAGCAAAGATTATCATGGGGCTCCTACTATCGCTGGATTGTCAGCTTTAGCTAGTGGTTCTGATTTGGTTTATATTGCTTGTCCAGAATCTGTAAGTTTAGCTATAAAACAAAAATCACCAGATTTGATTGTTAAAGGACTTGAAGGATTTGAAGGGGTTGAGGGGCTTGAAAGACTTAATAGTGGGAATAAAGATTATTTAAATTTAGATAATTTAGAAGAAATTTTAAAGATTATTGAAGATAATAGTATTGATGCTATCTTATTGGGTCCTGGAGCTGGACAAAATGAAGAAACTGGTAAGTTATTCAATGTTTTAGCTAAAAAAATAGATAAACCTCTTGTCATTGATGCTGATGCTTTAAAACTAGTTGATCCAATTGTGATTAAAAATAGAGAAGATTTGATATTAACGCCACATTTAATGGAATTTAAATCATTTTTCAATAATTATATCGATGAATATGATAATATAACTTTAATTTCTGATTCTGAAGAATTAGATTATATTAAATTAAAAGAAAAAATAGCTACCTTCCAAAATGTTATTAAAAATATTAATGGAACTGTTATATTGAAAGGCAAATATGATTTAATATTTAGTAAAAACAGTCTTAGAATAAATAAAACTGGTAATTCTGGAATGACTGTAGGGGGAACTGGTGATTCCTTAGCTGGAGTAGCTACAAGTCTTCTATCTCAAGGTTTAAATAGCTATCATGCAGGAGCATTAGCTACATATTTAAATGGAAAGGCTGGTGATTTTGCTAAAGAAGAATATGGCAATGGCTTTGTAGCAAGTCAATTATCTGAATTTTTAGGATTATTAATGGAAAATATCAATATTTGAACTTTTTAATTTTGGTTTTAATTATTATATGGTGGATTGAATGGTCAATTCAAGTAAATATTTAAAAGCAACTTTCAAATCTAGGCCTAATCGTTTTATTGCAGAAGTTGAAATTGATGGTGAAATAGTTATTGCACACGTTCCAAATACAGGAAGATGCAAAGAACTTTTAATTGAAGGAGCTACTGTCTATCTGATGCCAAGTGATAATCCAAAAAGAAAAACTAAATTTTCTCTTCTTTTTGTAGAAAATAATGGTGCACTTGTTTCAATTTATTCTCAAGAAGCTAATAAAATTGTTTATGAAGGTATTCTTAATGGAAAAATAAAGGAACTTAATGGATATTCCATAATTAAAAGAGAAAAAACAGTTGGAAACTCAAGAATGGATATATACTTAGATAATCCTGAGGAAAATAAGGACTGTTATATTGAAGTTAAAGGCGTTACTCTTGTTGAAGATAATGTAGCTATTTTTCCAGATGCTCCAACAGAAAGAGGGAAAAAACATTTAGATGAATTAATAGAATTGAAGAAAAAAGGTCATAGATCTGTTGCATTCTTTTTAATTCAACATCCTAATGGAAATAGCTTCAGACCTAATTGGCAAACTGATATTGATTTTAGTGAAACTTTAACAATGGCCGAAAAAGCTGGAGTTGAAATATTAGTTTACAAATCTAAAAATAGCTTAAATGGTAATGAAATAATTGGAAAAGCTATGGAATACAATCTTGAAAAGTACTAATAGAATAAAAAATAAAAAGTTTATAAATAAATTTAAAGATTTTTTAAAAAATAAAAATTATTTGTTAAATTTTATGGATATTTTATTTATCCATTAAATTTCACACTTTTTGCTATTTTCAATGCTAATTCCTGATTAGATGCCATTACAACTACAGTTTGTTTTTCACCCATTACGAGAACTATAGAATTATTTTGGGCACCTTTAAATGCTATTATATTATCAGGTAAATTAGATGAATTAATTAGTGTTGCATTAAATTGCTTTTCAAAAACTTTAGAATAAGCATTTTTCTGATTTTGAGGAATTGTTTCATTCATTACTTGAATAATTAGTTGATTCTTTTTATCAACAAAAACTCCAGATTGTTCAGTAAAATTTGATGTTACTGGAACAGATATGGTGGTTGAATTAAATGTTTCATTTTTGATTTCAGCATTTGGATTTTCAGGCATCAAATTTTGGGAAATTTGCATTAATGCAACTCCTGTGATTGCTAAAGCGCCTATAGAAAAAATTGCAACAATAACTATTACTATTAAAAATTTATTACTTTCTTTCATTTAAAATCACTAGTATATTGTTTATCTTAAATTATTCATAAAATTTAAATTTAATTCACAAATCTTTATATTTTTTTATATATTATTTTTTATTATTTATAAAAATTTTCTATTTTTATAGATTTAAAAATCTTTGATTTTTTATTATTTATTAATTTATTTCATATTTTATTAATTATTTCATATTTTCATTATTTAATATAAAATATAGGAGTAATATTATTTGATTTAATATTTAAGTTCAATAAAATATCTAAAAATTCTATATACTTATTTTTTCATAAGTTCTTTGAAAACTTTGCCAATAGCTTCATTTATTACTAAATTTGCATAATCATCATAAGGAGTTTCATCTTTGTTTATAAGGATTAAATTTTCTCCATTGAAATTATGAATAAGTCCTGCTGCAGGATAAACAACAAGTGATGTTCCTCCAACAATAAGTACATCGGAGTTAGCTATATATTCCGCTGCTTTTTCCATAGTATTTATATCTAAATTTTCTTGATATAATACCACTTCTGGTTTTATTATACCTCTACAGCTACTACATTTAGGAATTTTTTCTGAATTAACTATAAAATCAAGATTATAACTTTTTCCACATTCCACACAATAATTTTTCATTATACTTCCATGAAGTTCCAAAACATTTTCACTTCCAGCTTTTTGATGAAGTCCATCTATGTTTTGTGTTATAGTACTTTTAATTTTCCCTTGTTTTTCAAGTTCTGCAATAGCTAAATGAGCATTGTTTGGTTTAGCAGAAGTATGAATCATATTTTCTTTATAATATTTGTAAAAACATTCTGAATTTGTAAAAAAGTATTTGTGAGATAGAATAGTTTCTGGAGAATCTCCATAGTTTTCAATGGTATCATATATTGATTTTTTACTTCGAAAATCTTGTATTCCACTTTCAGTCGAAACCCCTGCACCTCCGAAGAACACAATGTTATTAGAATTAGATATTATTTCTTTTAATTCTTCTATTTTTTTTAATGTAGATTTAATCATTTTATCTCTTTAAGATATTCATTTAAGATATTCATTTTTAAGAATGCTCATATAAATCACTTAACTAAATATTCTTAGCAATATTGTAATTTATATGTTATTATAATAAAATTCCTATTATTAAAGTAATTAGTAGAATTGTTAAAAAGATTATAATTATTAAAATTAACTTTTTAAGGACTTTCATCATTACTAATTTGTCCATTAAACGTGTTTTTTGTAATATTGCCTGAATTTCTTTTTCATTAAACCTATTTGGGGGATTGTATGACTTATCAAGTATAATAAAACTATTTATGATTTCATTTATTTCATTAGTGATTAAAGATATATTATTATCAGTAATTATCTTAAATTGATATATATACTGATTTTTAACAAATCCTATGAAACGCTCTTCTAATTTCAAATCTTTGAAATTCATTGAAGCTGTTATGTCACAAGCATTTTCCCCATCTACTAATATCTCAGAAGAATTTAATATTTCAGAATCAAATCTATTTTTGATATATTTTTCAGTAATTTCATGATATTGGTCTGTTGTATTGATTTCTCCTTTATTGTAGTTTATAGGTATTTTTGATATATCCATTGTAGTATTTTCAGTTAAATTATTGGTTAAAACCACTATAGAGAATGGGTCATCTGATTTATCCTTTTCAATCCAATTTTCTCCATATTTAAAAGATATTATACTATTGTTATAAGTTTTCATACTTTCTTTTTAAGTATTTTTTATCTATATTTTAGGTACTTACGGGCGATTATTAAAATCATAATATCTTTCATCTCATAATCTGTATAAAGATTCTAAATGAAGATATATAGTTAAGAGTCTTTATTTTCTAGCAATTCTAAATAAGATGTTCTTTCAAAACCATCATTAATTCCTAACTTTTTAAATATATCAAATATTTTGTTTAATTCTTCTTCAAATTCACTTCCATCCTCAAGATCTGTTTCTATTTCCATATATGGTTCTAATCCTTCTACTTCATCGAGACTTATGATGTATTGGTCAATATTGTAAATGGTTCTATTTTTAATTACTTTAGCTACTTTTTTAAATCCTAAATGTTCAAATACTTTAGCTATTTTTTTTGGATTTTCTACTTCTAATTCTACTTCTTCCCGAGTCTTACTTTGTGAGTCAATTTTAGGTCCTTTATAAGTTATAAAAGTTTTTGATATGTTATTCACTGAAACTTCTCTTATTCTAAGAGCTTCATCAGTTTCTGCAAAATTTTTAATTGGGCTGTTGAAATAGCTATCTTCTTGATGTTCTATATGGTCTTTTTCAGCATTAATTTTCTTCAACATTTTTTTTACAGCATTAAAATCAGTTATTTTAGCTTTAACTTCAACTTCAATCATTTTATCCCTTTATTGATATATTTTTCTAAATTTTATATATTTGAAATTTTTTATATAGGGGAATTAATATTTTAATAATTTCATATAATTTCATAATTTCAATAATTTTAATAGTTTTGATAGATTTAATAGTTAATTATTCTTGCATTGTTTTTTGATTATTCTTTATTATTTTTTTATTCTATTTTTTATTTTATTTTATTTTTTTCATTTTTTAATTTTTTCATTTAATCAATAGTTTTTTATAGTATTAAAATAATAAATTAATATAGAAAAATATTAACAATATATAAATTTATAATTTTTTCTAATAACTTTTAATAGCATTCTATTTAATCAACGTCCTATTTATTAATATTCTATTTAGTATAATTTATAAAAAAAATAATCAATTTTTAATTAATTGGTTTTTCATGGTTTAAATGTTGATTGAGTTTTAACCTATTATTTATAAATTATTTGAAACTAAATTATTAATATTTAAATTTTCTCAAAATTTTTTTATTGAAATTTTTTAAATAGGTTTATATATTATATAATCAAAAAATATATAAAGTAAATTTTTATAGTAGCTAGTTTTTCACTAAATTTTTACTAAATTTTTACTTATTTTTTTTAAAATTTGATTGGGAGGAATCTTAACTTGACCGATGTTGATATAAAGATAGAGAACATTGTTGCTTCTGCTGCTATTGGAAAGGACATAGAACTTACTGAAGTTTCTAAAGCATTAGAAGGGGTTGATTTTAATCGAGAACAGTTTCCAGGATTAGTTTTTAAACTAAAAGAACCTAAGACTGCAGCACTTATTTTTAGCTCAGGTAAATTGGTTTGTACTGGAGCTAAATCTATAGATGATTCTATTTTAGCTATACACAAAACTGTTGATCTAATGAGGACTGTTGATAAAGATATTCCTCATGAATATGAGATTAAAATTCAAAATATTGTTGCTTCTGCCAACTTGGAAGCTACATTAAATCTAGAAGCTGTAGCTCTAGAATTAGAAAATACGGAATATGAACCTGAACAATTCCCAGGTTTAGTTTACCGTTTACAAGACCCTAAAGTTGTTTTATTATTATTCGGCTCAGGCAAAGTTGTTTGTACTGGTGCCAAAACTAAAGATGATGCTAAGCTGGGAGTAGAAAGGGCATACGACCGACTTAGCGAGTTGGACTTAATATAATTGGTGATATGATTGATTAAACTTGTAGTATTTGACTTAGATAATGTTATTATTGATGGTGAAGCGATAGATGAGATTGGCAAATTAGTAAACGTTCAAGATGAAATTGCAGAAATCACCGAAAAAGCTATGCACGGTGATTTAGACTTCGAAACATCTATAAAGGAAAGAGTTAAACTTTTAAAAGGAGCTTCAGTAGAAGATATTAAAAAATTAGCTGATGAAATGAAGTTAATGGATGGAGCTGAAGATGCTATCAAAGGTTTGAAAGATAATGGTTATGAAATAGCTGTTATCAGTGGTAGTTTTGATTTAATAGCAAATCCTTTAAAAGAAAAACTTGATTTAGATTATTTATTTACTAACACATTAGAAGAAGAAGATGGAAAATTAACTGGAGAAGTTAGTGGACCATTAGTTGAAGGCTCTAAAGCTGATGTTCTCAAAGAAATCATTGCAGATAATGATATTTCTGTTGATGAATGTGTAGCTGTTGGTGACGGAGCTAATGATATTTCTATGATTGAAATAGCTAAATATGGTGTTGCTTTCAATGCAAAACCTGCAGTTAAAGAAGTAGCTGATATAATTGTTGAAAATAATGATTTAAAAGAAGTTTTAACAGTTATAACAGATTTAGATTCTGAAAATACTGAAAATGTTGCTGAAGAATCTAATGATGAAACTGTAGAAGAAATTGAAGAATCTACTTCTGAATCCAGTGAAAAAGATACTGAAAAATCTTCTGAGAAAGAAGATGTCTCTGAAGAAACTGTTGAAGTTGAAGATAAAGATAAAGCTGTTGATGAATCTGATGATGGAAAAGAATCTTCTAAAAAAGATAAAACTTCTAAACCTAAATCTAAAAAGTCTAAGAAGGATGCATTGCCTGAAGTAGACTTCGACCTTGCTCCTACTCCTGAAGGAGTTAGAAAACAAAAAGATGAAAGGGAAGAAATAATAGCTAAAATTGCTGAAGAAAGAGAAGAATTTAACAAAATAGCTAAAGAACAGCGTAAAATACGTGATGATCTTAATGATAGTTTAAAAGAAAATTTGAAATTAGCTATTGATTTAAGAGATAATCGTAATGAAGTTAATAAATCCGTTGAAGAAGCTAAAAAATTACGTGATGATGTAAATGAAGAGCTTAAAAAACTTGAATGGTCTTCTGGTAGAAGAGATAGATTAAAACTCGAAAATGAAATCAAAAAAATTGATAAAATCATTGAAACTAGAGTTTTAGATATCAAAAAAGAAAATCAATTGGTTAAAAATGCTAATGATTTAAGAAAACAATTGATGGAAATTACTGAAGACGAAAAAGTTAAAGAAGAAGCTCAAGATCTTAAAAAAATTTCTGAAGAACATCATGCTAAAGTTGTTGAATTGTCTACTCAAGCACAAGAATTCCATGAAAAAATGCTTAATTACTTCAGAAAAACTGATGATATTAGAACTGAAGCTGATGAAGCACATAAAAAATTCATAGAAGCTAGAAAATCAGCATCAGCTAAGCATGAAGAGTTCAAAATTGTTTTAAGTGAAATTCACGTTATTAACAAAGAACTCGGAACTAATAAGTCTAAAAGAAGAAAATCTGAAAAACAATCTAGTACTAAGAAAAATCGTGAAGAGAAAGAAAAAGCTGAAGATATATTTGAAAAATTCAAACATGGTAAAAAACTTACTACTGAAGAGCTTTTACTTTTACAAAAGCACGATATAGGTTAATTTTAACCTATTTTTCTTATTTTTAGGTTAATATTAATAAAATTTTAGTAAATATTGTAGAATATTAGTAGAATTATTAGTAGAACTGCTGAATTATTCAGTACTAAAATTATTATTTTTATTATTATTTTTATTAAAATATTGAATAATAGTAATTTTTTTAAGTTATTAATGATTCCAAATTATATTATCTATAAAGTTTAATCATAAAACTGATTTTTTCAGTTGTAAAATTTAATCTAGCTATTGGTGAAATAGTGGAAGTTAAAACAAATAAAAAATCTCCTAATCAACCCGATCAAATTGAAGAAAAAATTGAAGTCTGTTATATGTGTCATCAAGAATTTAACATTAATGCAGATGATGACAGCCATTATCACTATGAAGAATATCCTATGTGTGCTTATTGTAGTGAATTTTATGGATTTTATAAAAAAGATAGATAATTAGTTTTATTCTTTAATAGCTAGATATTTTTTATTTTTTATTATATTATATTTTAATTATATTTACTTATCTTATATTACTCTATTCTATATCATTATATTCTATATTACTCTATTTTATATTATAATATTTTATACTATTATATTTTTTATTATTCAATTTTATTTCACTCTATCTCACTTTATACAATTTATTTTAATTTATATTATTATATTTAATTTTTTAATTCGATATTTGATGAATTAATTGATAATTATATGTTTATTTATCAACTATTATCATTTTTATTTTTCTAGAGTTTTTAGTTATAAACAATCAAAAACTATAAATATTACTATTAATAATATTTGTATTAAAAAATTTAAAAATAGATAAGGTTTTTATAATAAAAACTCACATAGTTTCACAATAAACTAATTGAACTAACAAATATATAAAAATTATATTGTTGTTTTATAATTAATATATAATTATAAAATTGGGGAATGGATATAAGAAATTAAAAAATTAAAAAATTATGAAATTAAGAAATATTGATTAAAATTTAAAATATAAACTATAAACTATAAAACATAAATTATAAAATATTATTTAATATTATTATAACTTGTCAGTAGTATAATTCAATGAAATATAAAGTGATATAATGCATGAAGTAATCATCTGCGAAAAACCTAAATCTGCTGAAAAAATAGCTCAAGCTCTTTCATCTAGTCCTACTAAATTGAAATATGGTAAGAAAGTGAATTATTGGGAAATTGATGAAAAAGATAAGAAAATTACTATAATATCTGCAGTAGGACATTTATATAGTTTAACCCCTAAAAATCAAAAGGAAAAAGTTTATTTTGATTTGAAATGGGTTCCAGCATATGAAACACAAAAAAACTTAAATTATGTTAAAGACTATGTTTATGCGATAAAAAAACTTGGTAAAGGTGCAGATAAGTATATTCATGCTTGTGATTATGATATTGAAGGGACTTTAATCGGTTTCAATGCATTAAAATATGCATGTGGTGAAGATTCAATCAATATTACTTCTAGAATGAAATTTTCAACTTTAACTAAAAAAGACTTACTTGAAGCTTATAATAATCAGATTGAGCTAGATATTCCTCAAGTAGATGGTGGAATAGCTAGGCACATTGTTGATTTCTATTTTGGTGTTAATATTTCTAAAGCTCTGACTGGGGCTGTTAGAAAAGCAAAGTATAAATATTTACAGCTTTCTGCAGGAAGAGTTCAGACTCCAACTCTTACAATTTTGGTAGATAGGGAAAAAGAAATACAAAAATTTGTTCCAGAACCTTACTGGTTAATTAAAGCATTACTTGATAATAAATCTGAAAAAGAAGATATAGTAGCTGATCATGTTGAAGGTAAAATATTTGATAAAAAAAGAGCAGAAAATATCTTTGAAAGTTGTCAAGGTGCTGATGCAACTATTGATAAGGTAAAAATATCTGAAACTACTAGAAAACCTCCAATACCATTTAATTTAGGAGGGTTACAATCAGAAGCCCATACAGTTTTTGGATTTAGTCCAAAAAAGACTCAAACAATAGCTCAAAATCTTTACACTGAAGGATATACTTCTTATCCACGTACTTCATCTCAAAAATTACCAGAAAGTCTTGAATTTGATAAAATATTTAAACAACTATCTTCTAATGAGGCATTTAAAAAACATATTGATGAACTTAATCAAAAAACAAAACCTAATGAGGGTAAAAAAACTGATGCTGCTCACCCAGCTATCCATCCTACTGGAATAGTTCCAACTAAGTTAGATACAGATAGTGCAAAAATTTATGAACTTATTGTTTATAGATTCATTAGTGTTTTTTCAGAAGATTCAAAGTTAGAAACATTGAGATGTGATTTAAGTGTTGATCAAGAGAAATTTTTCTTTAAAAGAAAAAGAGTTTCCTATATGGGATGGTTAAGTCATTATCCTTTCCGTAAAATTGAAGAAGATATTTTTCCTCCTCTTAAAAAAGGAGAAAAAATTAAAGTAAATGAAATTTTATCAGAAGAAAAAGAAACTAAACCTCCTGCACGATACAATGAAGCTTCTCTTATAAAAGAATTAGAAAAAAGAGAGCTAGGTACAAAAGCAACTAGAGCAGATATAATAGCTAAATTATATGATAGGAAGTATATATCTGGTAAAAAGATTGAAGTAAATCAATTGGGAATGAATATCATAGATAATCTTAGAGAATACTGTAAAAATCTTACTAGTGAAGAACTTACACGAGATCTTGAAAAAGAGCTTGAAGGAATAATGGCTAATAAAGTAAGTAAAGATAAAGTTGTTGAAGATGCAAAAAAAGAAGTTTTGGATATATTAGATGATATTGACAAAAATAATCTTAAGATTGGTGAAGGACTTTATAATGCTTATCAAGAGAGTAGGATTGTGGGGAAATGTGCTTGTGGAGGAAATTTAGTAGTTAGATTTTCTCCAAAAACTAAATCTTCATTTGTAGGTTGTTCCAATTATCCTGATTGTAATACTATCTATTCACTTCCAAAAGGATCTGAAGTCTTAAGGGGTAAATGTGAAAAATGTGGTTTACCTACAATTTCATTTGGAAGAGGAAAATCAAGGCGTAAAGCTTGTTTAGATCCTAAATGTGGGGTTGATCATTCTCAACTGAAAGAAGCTGAAGTTGTAGGCCAATGCCCAGAATGTGGTAAAGATCTTCTTAAAAGACATGGTCGATATGGTGAGTTTGTAGGTTGTAGTGGATTTCCAAAATGTAAATTTACATCTTCTTTAGAAGATTTAGAAGAAAAATTAGCTAAGAAATCAGAAGATTAATAGTTCTTTAATTATTAGGAACTTATTTTTTAATTCTTTATTCTATGTCTTTTAATTATTTTATTTTTAATTTATTAAACTTTTAATTTATAATTATTTTAATCTATAATATTAGTTTAATCTATATTATTTTATTAATTATATATTATATTTAATATAATTAATCAAATTATTTAAAAGCTATCTCATTTTATTTAACTATACATGTTTAATCATAACTTAATAATGAATAATATAGTTTTATTAAAATTGTTTAAAATGTGTTATTATCCTTAATTATATTTATAAAATACTATTTTAAAAAGTATTAATTTTATATTGAGTTTTATCTAATTTTAAACATAAAGTTTCACGATAATTCTTATAAAAATATTTTAATTAAATTTTATATAAATTGTATTTTATGATTTAAAAATTAATAGAATACTATTTTCTTTATCTATAATATAGTTAATATCAAATTAAATCATGGGAAAAATAGTAGAATTTAATAAGGTAGAACAATAAATACTTAGGATAATATTTATTAATTTGATAATCATATATGATACGATATAATTATAATAATATAAATGATTATAGTAATACTCTTATTTTTATGATAAAAATAGAATTATTGTTGTGATATTAGAGAATTACTAGTTTCATGATAAAAGTTATTATGAAATTATAATTTTATTTAAATCTTTGTCTTTGGCATGTGATTTAGATACTATAAATTATTTTAGTATAATAATATTTTAGTATTATAATTTATAGAATAAATTATAGGTGATATGATTATTAACTTAGATATTCATGATTTAACATTCATGATTTTAATTCAAAATATTAGATGATTTTTATGGATAGAGATAAACTAATGTCGATATTAAAGGCAGTAGCGATAGTAGTGGTAATAGTCGCATTTGTTTCCTTTTTAAGGTTTCAATCTGCTGATTTATCAGTTCTTCCTGCTGACCAGCAAGGTTATTACAAAGATTCTAGTGGACTTCCTTACTTTACTGAGATGGATTCATACTACAACTTACGTATGACACAAAATTACATGCAATATGGACATATGGGTGATGAAATTCTAAATGGGACTCCATGGGATACACTTTCATATGCTCCAGATGGTAGAAGTGCAGACTATCGTCCAATGATTGTATATGTCACATCTTTCTTATATTACATTGCCAATATGTTTTCGAATATGTCATTGACAGAGGTTGCATTTTATGCTACAGCAATAATATCTCCTCTTGCTGCAATACCTGCATTTATAATAGTTAGGAGAGTTACAAATAATTATGGTGGTGCAACAGCTGCGTTGATAGTTGCTCTGGCACCTAATTATTTCTCTCACACATTTGTAGGGTTCTTTGATACAGATATGTTTAATGTAGTTTTACCATTATTCTTAGTTCTATTCTTTATTGAAAGTATAAGGTCGAGTAAATTACTTTATAGAATAATTTATATTATATTAACTGTTTTCACAATGGTATTATTCTCTTTGGCATGGGATGGTTATGTATTTTATTTAGGTATGCTAGTTATCTTTTTCCTAGTATATTTAGCTCTAGGATTTATACTCAAAGTAGGAATGATTAAACCAATAAAAGATTATTCTAACATTCTTTCGTGGTTTGTAGATCAAAAAGAGATTTTTTCAATTGTAGCCATTGCACTAATTGGATTTATTGGGCTCGCATTAACGAATGGTTTCGATTCTGTTATTCAAGCACCTTTTAGTCTTATTGGTGCTACTCAGATTCAATCATTAGCATCTGCAGCTGCATACCCTAATGTATATATATCTGTTGCAGAGCTACAGATTCCGAACCTTCTTTATGGAGGAATATCAGGGGCTTTTTCAGCTAATGCAGGAGGAGTAATTAATGGTGTAGGTGGAATCGTAGCTGTTTTCGGAGCATTTGCTATATTAATTCTTATGGCTCAAAAATTATGGAAATTACGTTCAATTAAAACAGTTAATGGTAAAAATAAAAAACCACCAAAAGGTCAAAGAAAATCTGCTTCTAAAGTTAAAGAAAGTAAAGAAAAAGGAGCTATTATTGAATTCACTATGGATGATGTTAAATCAATGGATGATATAAATAAGAGTAAACGTGAAACATTACTTTATTTAACTCTATTTGGTGTATGGATTTTATTATCTGCAATAGCTGTTACTCAAGGTTCAAGATTTATTATGGTATTAATGATACCATTAGGACTTTGTGTAGGTTTATTTGCAGGTTATGCTGTTACATATGTTAAAAATAAGTTAGAAGATAAGAACAAATTAATGGCTATAGCTATTGGAGGATCTTTATTAACATTTTATCCAATTTTACAAACTTTAACAATATTTGCTCCATTATTTAAAATATCATCTGCTATGGCAATTATAATTCCAATAGTTATACTTTTAGCAATGATTGGAATTTCAGCTTTATTGATTTATGGATATAAAGAAATAAAAAGTTCTAAGTATGCAAAGACAGCTGTAATGCTTATAATAATTTCAGCTCTTGTATCTCCTTCAATATTTGGTGCTTATCAAGTATCAGAATCTGTTATTCCGAGTACTAGTGATCCAATGTGGAATGCCATGACTTGGATAAATGAGAACACTACTAATGATACTACTCTTGCATCTTGGTGGGATTTCGGTTACTTATTTGAAATTGCTTCAGAAAGACCAACATTGTTTGATGGTGGTTCTCAGACAGGTATAAGGGCATTTTGGACAGGTAAGGCTCTTACAACGAATGATACGAATCTATCGGCAGCTATATTCCAAATGATGGCATATAGTGGTGATAATGCAAGTCAACTCCTTGATAACTATACTAATGATAGTGGGAAATCAGCTGAAATTCTTGAAAATACTCTAACTTTGTCTGCAGAAGAAGCTAAAAATAAAATGGTGGATACATATGGTTTAACTTCGGTTCAAGCCGATAAAATTGTCAATATGACTCATCCAACAAATCCTACTCCAGTTATATTTGTAGCGAGTTCGGATATGCTTCAAAAAGCTGGTTGGTGGACGTACTTTGGAAATTGGGATTTCAATATTCAAAATAGTTCGGGTTACCAATATTTTGTTTCCACTACTCCAGTTAAACTTCAACAAATTGCTAATGGTATTTATCAAGCCAATATTACTAATTTGGAAGAAAATGGTATTTTATATCAAACAAAAGTTACAAGTGGAACAGCAAATAACACTACTAATGCAACTACTACAGCTGTATATCAAAATGGAACTCCTGTTGTAACTCAAAATAATACAACTTTTAATCCATTTACAGTTAATAGATTGATTCTTATTGAGGACGGTATAGTATGGAAAAACCAGACTGTTAATGAAAGTGGAAATTACACATTACTTGTAATTGGTGATAATGGAACATACACATCTATTATTATGAGTAAAGAGCTTGAAAATTCAATGTTTACAAAACTCTTTATACTAAATGGATTTGGTCAGGATGCATTCCAATTGGTTCATGTAGAAGACGGAATTTCTCTGTGGAAAATAAATGGAATACCAACATTGAGAAATGAAACAGGATCTGCCAATACTACGACTTAGTGAAAACATAAAATTAGGTAAAATATAAATTAAGTATATTCCATGAATTTTCATGGAATTGCTTTATTTTTAAATTTTTATTATTTTAATTTTTAATTAATCATTTTTAATTAATCATTCCTAATAATTAATTATTAGATATTTGCTATTTTTATAAATATTATTTAGAATAAGATTTTATAATAATCAACTTTTTATGCATTATTTATAAGTAATATCAATAATATATAATATAAAAATTAGAATAATTAAAAACAAATTTTATATTTGATTAATTAAAAATTAAAATTATTATATCATGAAGTTTAAAATAATTTAAAATAGTTTAAAATATTTTAGAATAATTTAGAATATTTTAGAGTATTTTAGAATATCTTAGAATAATTTAAAATAATTTAAAATAATGAAATTGTATTATGAATAATTAGTGAGTTTTATGGATATTGATGAAAAAATAAAGAAGATTGAGGATGAAATTCAAAAAACTCCTTATAATAAAGCTACTTCTCACCATATTGGAAAGCTTAAAGCTAAAATATCAAAATTAAAAGAAGAATCTTTACAAAGAAAAAGTTCTGGAACTAAAGGTAAAGGGTTTCATGTAAAGAAATCTGGAGATTCTACTGCAGTACTTGTTGGATTTCCTTCTGTTGGAAAATCTACTCTTCTTAATGAATTAACTAATGCTGAGTCAAAAGTAGGGGCTTATCAATTTACAACTCTTGACATTATTCCAGGTATCATGGAATATAGAGGAGCTAAAATTCAAATATTTGATATTCCTGGGATTATTACTGGTGCTTCTGGTGGAAAAGGTAGGGGAAGAGAGATTCTTTCGGTTGCTAGAACAGCAGATTTAATTATTATTGTTCTTGATGTTTTTAATCCTCAGCATTTAGATATAATCATGCGAGAATTACGTGATATAGGAATTCGTCCTAATGAAAATAAGCCTGATGTTACAGTTAGAAGAAAAAAATTGGGTGGTGTCAATGTATCTTCTACTGAAAAATTAACTCATCTTGATGAAGCTACAATAAGATCTATTATAAATGAATATGGGATGCACAATGCTGATGTTTTAATTCGTGGAGATGTAACAATGGATCAATTCATTGATGCATTAGAATCTAATAGAGCTTATGTTCCAGCTATAGTTGTTTTAAATAAGGTAGATCTTGTGGATGAAAGTTACATTGAAGAATTAAAGAAATCTATCCATGATTTTATTCCAATTTCTGCAGATAAGAAATTAAATCTTGATTATCTAAGAGATCAAATATTTGAAAACCTTAATTTAATCAGAGTATATTTAAAACCACAGGGTAGAAAGGCTGATTATGAAGATCCTCTTATAGTTAAAAAAGGATCTACTGTAATTGATATTTGTGGAAAATTACATAGGGAATTTGTGAGAAATTTCAGACATGCTAAAGTTTGGGGAAGCTCTGTAAAATTTCCAGGGCAAAAAATAGGTCCAGATCATGTCTTAGATGATAAAGATGTTTTAAGAATTATTGTTAAGAAGTGATTCAAATTCATTAAACTTTTAATTATATTTATTATATCTTATTTGTTTTTGTTTATTTTTTATGATAATTAAATAATAATTCTGTATTTAGGTGTTTTTGTGAATAATATTAATAATATAATCCTTTTCATAACTGGGACTCCAGGGGTTGGAAAAACTACAATAGCTGATAATCTTAATGGTATTTTAAATAAGAAATATGATTCTAAACTTATTAAAATTAATGAATTGGCTATTGAAAATAATTTAATAAAAGGTAAAGATTTAGAAAAAGGATATAAAATTGTTGATATTGATAAACTTTCTAAAAAGCTCAATAAAACTATTGATTATTTTTTTAGTGATGATGATATTCCTAAAATAGTTATTGTTGAAGGACATCTTTCACATCTTTGTAGTATTGAAATTAATAAAGATAATACTGTTAATCATATATTTAAAGTAATTGTACTTAGATTAAACCCAAATATTCTTCAAAAAAGACTAAATGCTCGAGATTATTCTGAAGATAAAATTCATGAAAACTTAGAAGCTGAAGCTTTAGGAGTTTGTTCTGTTGAAGCTTATGAAAATCATGGAAATAATGTTAATGAAATTAATACTACTAATTTAGAAGTTAAAGACATTTTAAGTCTTGTTGAATCTATTTTATTCGATGAAAAACAGTTTCCAGTAGGAGATGTTGATTTTATGCAGTGGATTTTAGATTAATTTTTATATTTTTATATTTTCAAAATTTTAAAATTTTAAAAGTATATTAGTAATATTTTTAAGATAGAATAAATATACATTTTAATGATAGATTATTTGTTTTAAAATAATTTTATTAATCAATAAATTTTCATTGAAATTATTACTTAAATTTATATCAATTTTTTAATAAATAATAAATTTTATTATAAATTTTATATAGTTTTATATAAATTTAATTATAGTTCAATAAAATTTAATAAAATTTTATATAAATTTCATATAAATTTTATATATAATTTCATATAAATTTTTTAAAATTTTTATAATTTTTATAAAGTTTATATATTTTTCTAAATTTAAATTTTCATTGAAGATATATAAAATTATAGAAAGTCTTTTTAAATAGAACATACAAAAGATTATTATTACTCTTCTGATACCTAAAATAGTTGAGATTATCTTTTATGGTATTGATTTAAAACAATTAAATCTTATTAAAATTACTTGAATAATTTCACATCCTATTATATTTCTTTTAATAGTTTGTTTTCCAATTATATGGGGTTTAATATTGCGAAGAGGAAGAAGACCTAAATGGATGATTGATATAGCTATTGAACGTATGGATATATTGTTTTCAATTGCTAAAAAAGAATTTTCAACCAATCCTGAAAGATCACATAGATATGTGAGCTTAGCTCGTAAAATATCTAAAAAATATAATACTAAAATCCCTCCTAAATGGGGGCGTAGCTATTGTAAGACTTGCTACAAATTTTTGTCTCCTGGAAATAACTCATCAGTTAGATTAGTTAATGGAGAAGTAAATATTAAATGTCACGAATGTGATTGCATAATGAAAATTCCTTATAAAAAGGAAAAAAAAGAAAAAAGGAGAGCTAAAATTGAGTACTACATTAACAAAAAAAGAAATGATGAATAGGGCTCTCAATTCCATGACAATTAATATTGGAAAAGCTGGAATTAATGATAATGTTATTGAAGAAGTAAAAAGACAGCTTAAAGCAAATGAAATTGTCAAATTAAGATTTGCTAAAAATATAGCAAATGATAAAGAAGCTTATATTACAGCAATGGTTGAAAAAACAAGATCTAAACTTGTTGATTTAAGAGGAAATGTTGCTGTAATTTACAAGAAAAAACCTTAAAATTGTTTAAATTGATTTCTATGTTTGAAATCGGTTATCTGTGTGCTAAAAGATTCAAACTTAAATAAGGTTTTATTTAATTAAAAATTTATTTAATTAAAAATTAATAATTTAATTAATATAATATTAGATTGAATATTTTGATACGTAATATTGATATATTAATATCAGGGTTATAATATTATTGTAAACAATGTATCTAATATTAATAAGATATAAAAGCATTTAATTCGATAAAAAGTGTTTAAAATTTATTAGGAGAATTAATATGACTACTGTATATGATGTACCTGCTGATTTATTAATAGATCAAGTTGCAAAAGATTTAAATGAAAATAATGATAAAATTTCCGCTCCAGAATGGACTACTTTAGTCAAGACTGGTGTTCACAAAGAAAGAAAACCAGAAAATGTTGACTGGTGGTATGTAAGATGTGCTTCTATTTTAAGAAGAGTTTACATTGATGGTCCTGTTGGAATTAATAGTTTAAGAACTTTCTATGGTGGAAAAAAAGATAGAGGAGTTACTCCAGAAACTTTCAGAAAAGGTAGTGGGGCTATTGTTAGAGGAGCTTTACACCAACTTGAAGATGCTGGATATATCCAAAAAATAGATGCTGGAAGAATTGTTACCTCTGAAGGTAAATCTTTCTTAGATAAAACTTCTGGAGAAATCATTAAAGATATTCCAGAACTCGAGAAATACTGATTAATATATTAAAAAATAATATATTAAATTATATTAAAAAATAATTTATATAAAAAATATTTATATAAAAAATAATTTATTAAAAAATTATATATTAAATATTAATTCATTAATTCCTAAAGTTAAAATTAACAAATTTAGATTAATAATTATTTCACATAAATAATATTTGGAGGTCCTAAAATGAGTGATCTTGATGAATTGCGCCGTAAAAGAATGCAAGAGTTACAACAACAGGCTGCTGCTAATGAAAATCAACAAGCACAGCAAGCACAACAGCAAATGCAGCAACAGCAAATGCAACAAGAAATGGAAGCACAAAAAAGGCAGTTGATGATGCAGATTTTGACTCCAGAAGCTCGAAGTAGATTAGCTAACCTCAGATTAACTAAACCAGAGTTCGTTGAGCAAATCGAAATTCAACTGATTCAATTGGCTCAAAGCGGAAGAATGAAAGGTAAAATAACTGATGATCAGTTAAAAGTTTTACTTCAGCAGATATCTGGTCAAAAAAGAGAGATTAATATCTCTCGTAAATAATCAATAAATAATTAATAATTATATTAATATTATGAAAGCATATGTTTTGTACAGTGGAGGGAAAGATAGTTCTTTAATGGCTATTCTTCTTAAAAGAATGGGTTTTAATGTAGAACTTCTAACAGTAAATTTTGGAGTCTATGATTCTTATGTTTCAGCTTCAAAATCAGCAAAATCCATTGGTATAAATCACAATGTTTTGAAATTAGATAAAAATATATTAAATAAATCTGTTGATATAATATTGAATGATGGGTTCCCAAATAATGGGATTAGCTATCTTCATAAATCTGTCATTGAAGAGTTAGCTGACTTAGCTAATAAAAATAGTGTTTCCGCTATTGCTGATGGAACAAGACGTGATGATAGAACTCCAAAATTAGATAAAAATGAAATTCGAAGTTTGGAAGACCGAAAAAATATTCAATATGTAAATTTAGATAGCTTTGGTTATAAAACCATAGAAACTCTTGTTTATAATCTATTTGAAATTACTAAAGAGAAAAGTAACAGAGACAATAGCTCTGATTATGAAGTTGAAATTAGATATTTGATGGATAATGAAAAAGATGGAAATTCAATTGAATTGTTTCCAGAACATTATCAAACAAGAGTTATTGGCTTAAAATGAATTGAAAATATAAATTATAAAAATATAACTGTATGTAAATTAATATAAAATTAATATAAATATTAAAATCAATTTAATCTGTATAATTTAGATTAATTTATTATTATAGGGAAGTTAACTATAATAGTATTCACATAATTATGTTTACAGGCGATAAAATGAGTAGAAATAAACCATTAGCTAAAAAGTTAAGACTTGCAAAAGCTAATAAGCAGAATAGAAGAATCCCTATATGGGCTTATGCGAAAACTAAACGTCAATTAAAATATAGGCCTAAACCAAGACATTGGAGAAGGAATAGTCTTAAAGTCTAGGTGTTAATATGGAAAGAACTTATACAATACCACTTAGAGATGTTAAGAATGTACAAAGAACTATTAGGGCTGCTAAAGCTATAAGAGTAGTTCAAGAATTCTTAAAAAAGCACATGAAAGCTGATGAAGTTAAAATTGATTCATCTGTTAATGAAAAGATTTGGGAAAGAGGAATTCAAAAAATTCCTTCTAAAATTAAAGTCAAAGCTGTTAAAGATGACGATGGAGTTGTAGAAGCAACTTTGGCCGAATAAATTAGGAATTTATTTATTAAAAATTATTTAAAATTTAAAAATATTAGACTTACAAATTTTTATTAATAAAAATTTTAAAAATTTATTAATAAAAAATATACTAAAAATATATTAAAAGTATATTAAAAAATATATTATTATAGATAAAGGAGGATACAATGCTTAGAAGAATAAATCTTACTGGAAACCCTAATTTAGGAGTTTATATTTCAGTTACAGATCAGGTAGCTATTGTTCCTTTTAATTTTCCTGAACCTATGGAAGAATCTATAAAAGAAGCTTTAGAAATCGATATTATCCGAACTACAATTTCTGGGAGTAACCTTTGTGGGGCTCTGTCTTGTGGAAATTCTAAAGGTCTTATTGTTTCCCCTTATACTTTAGATAAGGAAGTTGAATTATTAGAAGAAGCTGGAATTAATGTAGCTATGATTCCTGATAAATATACTGCTGTTGGAAATATTATTGCAGCAAATGATCAAGGAGCTATTGTTAGTCCATTACTTTCTGAAAAATCAATTAATATTATTGAGGAACATTTAGATATTAGGGTTGAAAGATTAGAAATAGCGGGGTTTAATATTATTGGATCTTTACTTTCTGTAACTAATAAAGGAGCATTAGTTCACAGAGAAGCTTCAGAATCTGAGCTTAAGTTTGTTGAAAATGTATTTAAAGTCGAATCAGACATCGGAACTGTTGGAGGAGGCATAAATTTAGTTGGTGCTTGCTCTATAGCTAATTCTTATGGGGCTATTGTCCCTGAAAATAGTACAGGTCCTGAAATGGCTCGTATTGAAGAAGCATTAGGATTTTTAGATAAATTTTAATTTTATTCAATAAATAATTTTTATTATGAGTGATAATATGAAAACAAAAATATATAGAATTGAAGGAAGATTTACTATGGGTGATCAAACCCAAGTATTCACTAAAGAACTTAAATCTATGAGTGAAGAAAATATTCATGAAAAAATTTATTCTGAGTTTGGAAGTAAACATGGAATAAACAGAAATCAGATTGATATCGAAGAAATTAAAGAAATTTCTGCTGATGAAGTAACTGATCCTTTAGTAAAAGCATTATTATAGTTACTTTATACTTACTTTAATTTTATTAATTAATTTAATTTAAATCAGTTGTTTTTTTAATTATTATATTTTATATTAGTTTATATTTTTTATATTCTAATTATTTAGTTAAACTATTAATTATTATTATAAGCTATTCTCAGTGATTAGCTAATCAATAGGTTAGTTTTTTCTAATAGGATAATGCTTTATTTAAAGGTGGAATTATGGAAGACCAGCAAAGATTAGATGAAATGATAAATGAGCTTAATATGTATAAAAGCCAAGCTGAATTATTACAACAACAGGTTGAAGCTATTCAAGCTTCTTTGGCTGAAGTTGAAATATTAGAATCAACATTAGAAGATATTAAAGATAAAAAATCTTTAGAAACATTGGTTCCAGTTGGTGCTGGATCTTTCATGAATGCTGAACTTAAAAATACTGATGAAGTTATCATGAGTGTTGGTGCTGGAGTAGCTATAAAAAAATCTGCTGAAGAAGCTAAAGAAACTTTAACTTCTCAAAAAGAAGAATTAAATGATAGTTTGGATAAAATGATGAGTAATCTTCAAAAAATAAGCCAAATTGTTGCTCAATTATCTCCTCAAGCAGAAGAACTTATGCGTAAGGTTCAAACTAGCCAAACATCACAATAAGTATTTTTTATACTTTTTTATACTTCTTCTATTTCTTATTTTTTATCTTATAAATTTTTATCTTTAATTTTACACTATTTATTTGATTATTATTTTTTTATTTTTATTTTTATTTTTTATTTTATTTCTATTCTATTTTTATTTTATTATATTTTTGTTCTAATTCTGTTCTATTTTTTATATTAATTAACTATTTTTTATTGATTTTTTAAATATTATCATGGATTTCCTTTAATTAAATAACTTTTTTTAGAATAATATTTTCATATGGTTAAATTTTTATATACTAATAACAATATAAATTGATTAATATATGTTAAATAGTATTGAATATTTTTAATACATAATTAAATTTTTGAAATGGAATCATATTTTATCATTATAATCCGTATATTATTGTAATATGAGATAATAGCTAATAAATTAAGATAATAAGGAAGGTAATAATTTGTTTGAATCTATAAAGAAAAAATTTGCTGATGCCTCTGGAAAATTAACTAATAAAGTGTCTAAAGAAGCTGAAGAAGAAAATAACATTAAAATTGAAGGAGAAATAAGTGAAGACACTAAAGATACTCAAAAAACTGCTGATTTAGGTAAAAAACAGGAAACAGAAGAGAAATTACAAAAATCAGAACAAATTGAAGAAGGAAAAAAACAAGAAAAAGATCAAGAAACTGAAAATCAAGAAGAAATAGAAAAAATAGAAGAGATAGATCAAAATCAAAAAGAACTAGAAGAAGATGAAAATAAAGAAGATGGTAATGAAAAAGAAAGTACTTTTTCTAAAATTGGTGGTAAATTAGGTTTTAGAAGATCTAAAGAAGAAGATGAAGAAAAAATTGAAGTAGATGAAGAAGAAAAATCTATTATATCACAAGAAGAAATTGAAGAAGAAGATAAAGATAAAAAATCTGGGATATTTTCTTTTATTCGAGAAAAGACTATTTCTGAAAAGGATGTAGATGAAATTCTATGGGAACTAGAACTTTCTCTTCTTGAAAGCGATGTAGCTATTGATGTAGCTAATTTTGTAGTTGAATCTGTGAAAAAAGATCTTATTGGTCAAAAGATTAAACGAAGTAGTGATGTTGAAGAGTATACTTATGAAGCTCTTAAAAAAGCAGTATCAAAGATTATTGATATTGATGGAAAAAGCATGACTGAAATGATTGAAGAAAAAAAGAAAGAAGGTAAACCTCTTATTGTCATGTTTGTTGGAATTAATGGGACTGGTAAAACCACTACAATCGGTAAATTAGCTAATTATTATATGAAAAAAGGATATACTCCTGTTGTAGCTGCTTCTGACACATTTAGGGCAGGAGCTATTGAACAAATAACTTATCATACAGATAAACTTGGTGTTAAAATTGTCAAGCATGAAAAAGGTTCAGATCCTGCAGCTGTGGCATTTGATGCAGTCGAGCATGCTAAAGCTCAAGGAAAAGAATTAGTTTTAATTGATACTGCTGGAAGAATGCAAACCAATACAAATCTTATGGATGAAATGAAAAAGATTCGCCGTGTATCTAAGCCAGATTTAGTTATATTTGTTGGGGATGCTTTAACAGGCAATGATGCTGTTGAACAAGCTAGTAAATTTAATGATGCAATCGATGTTGATGGAGTAATTTTAACTAAAGCTGATGCAGATTCAAAAGGTGGAGCTTCACTTTCTATTGGTTATGTTATTGGTAAACCTATTATGTTTTTAGGAGTAGGTCAAGGTTATGATGATATTAAAGAATATGATCCTGATTGGATGTTAGAGCAAATATTTAGCTGATTATTTATTTGTTTATATCTGAATGATCTTTTATTTTTTATTTATTCATCTTCATTTATTTATTCTGTTTTATAAATTATTCATCTAGATCTAATAGTAATTTTCCACCAACACCAATATCTTCTCTTTCTAGCTCTCTTATTAATATTGTAACAGTATCTTCAGGTAATTCATAAATTTCTGAAGCTATTTTTGTCATTTCTTTTACTAATTTTCTCTTTTTTTCTGTTGATACAGGATTTGATTCAACTATAATAACAGGCATGGGTATTTCCTCCTAATTCCACTATTTAAACTATTCAATAAAAATATATACTATGTATAAAATACTTTTAATTATATTTTAATTATATAGTTTAATTATATATTTTTATTAAATTTTTATTAAATATATTATTAAATATTTTATTAGATATTTTATTAATATTTTATTTATATTTAAAAATATAATACAAATTATAGTTATTTATGTTATTGTCTACTTATTATATATTTCAATAATATAAATCATGTTAAATAATATAATTTTTCATTTATTAGAATAATATAACTAAATTAAAACTACCGGTGATTATAATATGCTTGGAGAGAAAGAACTTATTAAATTATTCCCTGACTTTCAAGAACTAATACAACCTTCTGGAATTGATCTTGCTATTGATGAAGTATTTATTCAAAAATCTGCAGGATCTTTAATTGATAATGAAAAGAATTTACCAGATATTGAAGCAATTGAAGGACCAATATACAAACTTAAACCACACACAGCTTACTTAGCTACAATTGATAGGAAAATAAAGATACCTAAGGGATATACAATGCTTTATCTTCCAAGATCAACTCTTCTTAGGTCTTTTGTTTCAGTTCAAACTGCTGTTGGGGATCCTGGCTTCTATGGCACTTTGATGTTTATGATTTATAATCATGGGGAATTCGATTATGAAATCAAAAAAGGAGATAGGATAGCTCAAGGTGTTGTTTTCAAAGTTGATGGTTCTGGTGAATATTCTGGTAGCTATCAAGAAGAAGAGTAATATTTAGCTTTATTTGAACAATCTAATAATTAAATAATCTAATAATTAAAAAATTCAATAATTAAATAATTTAAAATAATTTTGATAATTTAAATAATTTTCATACTTCAATATTTTAATTAGGATTTGATTAAAATTTAATTTTGATAATTTAAATAATTTTCATACTTCAATATTTTAATTAGGATTTGATTAAAATTTATATAATAAATTTAAGGTGAATATATGAATGTAGCTGAATTTTTAGTTAAAATCTTGGAAGAAGCAAATGTTGAACATATATTTGGTCATCCTGGGGAGCAAATACTTCCTTTTTATTTAGCATTAGATGATTCAAATATTGAACATGTTCTTATGAGGCATGAACAAGGATCTATTCATGCAGCTGATGGTTATGCAAGAGCTTCTGCAAAATTCGGTGTATGTGTTTCTACTGCAGGTCCTGGTGCTTTAAACTTGACTATGGGGTTGGCTACTGCTTTTAAAGATTCTATTCCAATGCTTGTTATAACTGGAGATAATTCAATATCTTCAAAATTTAAAGATAGATTTCAAGATATTGATATACATTCTGTATTTAAATCTATAACTTTTAAGAGTTTTAATCCTGTTGATGGAAAATCAGCTGTTATGAATATTGTTGAATCTATTGAAATATTAAAAAATGAGCCTAAAGGTCCAGTGCATATTAATCTTCCAAAAAATATTCTTTTGGAAGATATTGGAGATTTTTCTCTTGATAAAAAAGCAATTTATTCTCCTGATTTCAATTATAATCAATTAGATGATGCTATAAATGAGATAAAAAGTGCTAAAAAACCATTAATATTGGCCGGAGCGGGAATTTTTTGGGGAAATGCTCTTGATGAATTTAAAAGGTTTGTTGAAACTAATGAAATTCCTTTTGTCCATACTTACCATACAAAATCTCTAATTAAAGGTTCTAAAATGGATTTAGGTTTAGTTGGTATTAGAGGAACTAAAATGGCAAATTATGCTTTTAATAATGCAGATTTATTAATAATTTTAGGTTCTAAATTGTCTGAACGTACACTAGATACTGGTGGAAATTTTTTAGATAAAAATGGACTTATTGATTTTAAAAATTCTAAAACTAAATGTATAAATATTAATATAGATAAAGTACCTCTTTTTTGTGATATAAATATTTATGGTGATGTAAATTTTGTTTTAAAAGATTTCAACTCTTTAAATAAAATTACTAATTCTATTGATGATTCTTGGTTAGATGAAATCGAAAATCATAATGATAAATTTATTATAGAAGGTTTAAATAGTGAAACTATTCCTATAAAGCCTCAAGTTGCTATTAAGATAATATTAGAATTTTTTAAAGATAATTATATTGTTAATGATGCCGGAGCTCATACAACCTGGGTAAATTTACTTTCTGAAGTTTATTCCAATGAAAAATTAATCTTTTCAGGTGCTATGGCTCCTATGGGTTATGGATTGCCTGCTTCTTGTGGAGTTTCAATAGCATTAGCTAAAAATAATGAAAGAATAGTGCTTATAAATGGAGATGGTGGATTTCAGATGAATATTCAAGAATTAGCTACTGTTGCATCTAAAAATCTACCAATATTGATAGTTGTCTTAAACAACTCACAATTAGGAATAATTAGACAATGGCAAGAACAATATTATGATAATTTAAGATATAATGTTGATCTAGAAAATCCTGATTTTATAAGCTTAGCAAATGCTTATGGTATTGAGGGTGAAACTGTAAATTCAAAAAAAGGATTGAAATTAGCTATTAACAATTTAAAATTAGATAAACCTTATTTACTCGAAATTTTAGTAGATGAAGAGAATATTCCTCTTTCTTAGATTTATTTTAATAATTTACTACTTTATATATCTACTTTAAATGTACTGCTTTATATATGATATTTTAAAATGCTACTTTATATATCTAATATAAACATACAATCGTTTTAAATCAATATTAAAATAATAATTCATTATATTTTTTTATAGAAATATTTTTAAATATTATATTATAATAGTTATGGATATTTTACTATTGCTAGAAGTTCTTTGTATACTTTAAAAATGTTATCATTTGTTTTAAAGACCAAAATATTCTATTAGGGGATGCAATTCCTTTTTTAGATTCTACTTCTCCAGTAAAACTTATAATTCCATTTTTAGCAGCTGTTGAAGTTATAGTGCCTTTATTAGGAGATAATTTACATGCTGCTTTTGTTTTTTTAGCTAGATACTTTGATATCTTTATACTTTTGCTATAAGGGGCAGCATAAATAAGTCTTGATCCTCCAATCATTGTATGGAAATCGCCAATATATCTTATTTTTTCTTTAATTATTATATTATTGATAATATGTCCTGTAAAGGATTTTGAAATTCCTGCAACTCTATTTGGGTCATACCCAAAAAATGTTCGTGTTTTCTTAAGAGTCGCTTTAGGATTACTTATAGGAATAATATATATTGTTCCTTTAATTTTGTCTCTATTTTTATTTAGATAATTAATTAGTTTTAAGGTAGCTACTTGTGAAGAGTATTCATCTCCATGAATTCCAGACAATACCATTGTTTTAGGGCCGTTACTATTTTTAAATTTAAAAATAGGTGTTCCTTTACTAGCTATTCCTCTTTTAATATTTCCTTTTGAATCTTTATAGTTAAAAAGCACCTTAGTTAATAATCCTTTTTTATTATATTTTTTAAAATCTTTCACTTTCGAAATATCTGCTCCTGTATTAAATCCTTTCCATTTATAATAGCCAACACTTACTTCTACATTTGAAGAGGAGGAATTACTTACTATCTTCAAAGAACTATCTGCATTAACGGTTCCCATAGTCCCTATCATAATAAAAAATGATATACTTAATATTATAATAGATATAATTAGAATTCTTTTTGTTAAATTATTTTTATTATTTTTATTATTTGAAATATTTAACATTTTAACACTAAATAAATACATTTAGGATTATGTCAGGAAAATATAAGAATGGTGTATATTTAAGATATAAATTATAATATAAAATTAATATAAAGGAATATTATAAGTATATTATAAAGG
Organism: Methanobrevibacter sp. TMH8; assembly: GCF_020148105.1. Lineage (NCBI taxonomy): Archaea > Methanobacteriati > Methanobacteriota > Methanobacteria > Methanobacteriales > Methanobacteriaceae > Methanobrevibacter > Methanobrevibacter sp. TMH8. The sequence continues at coordinate 27,022 of NZ_JAHLZE010000004.1, read as the reverse complement.
AATAATTTATAGTTTATATATTAAAAGATATAATTATGATAAAAATTATCATAAAAAATTATTATAATAAAAAAATAAAAAATGAATCATAAGTATGATTCATTGACTGCAGCTACTCCTGCACCCATATCTATATCAAAGCCAAGACCTTTTAAAGTCATTCCAAGTGCGGAAAATGTAATAGCTAATTCTTTGTATGAAATATTACCCATATGTCCAATTCTGAATATATTGCCTTTTAAATGATCTTGTCCACCAGCTAATTCTACTTTATATTTATTTCTCATAGTTCCTCTAAGGTCTGCATCACTTACACCTTCTGGCATTTTAACTGCAGTTACTGTAGTTGAGGAAACAGATTCTTCTGGGAAAAGTTCAAGACCTAAAGCTTTGACTGCATTTCTTGAAGCTTCAGCTGCAGTTTCATGTCTTAATACTCTATTCTCTAAACCTTCTTCTTTAACAATTTTAAGTGCTTCAAATAAAGCATAGATCAATGATACTGAAGGAGTATATGGAGTTTCGGGAGGAGTTCCAGCTCCACTTTTTCTGTATTTTTTCATATCAAGATAATAAGTGTTAGAATCAATGTTGTCTATTACTTTCCAAGCATCATCATTTAAAGTAATAGCTGCCATTCCTGGAGGTGCAGCTAAACATTTTTGAGAACCAGTAACACAAATATCGATTCCAAATTTATCTACATCTACTCTATCTCCACCAAGAGATGATACAGTATCTACAACATATAAAGCATCATAGTTAGCTACAACTTTACCAATTTCTTTAATAGGAGCAGCTACACCTGTTGAAGTTTCATTATGAACTACTGTGACAGCTTTAATATCTTCATCATTGTCGAGAGCTTCTTTTACTTGTTCGGGGGTTACTGCAGTTCCCCATTCAACAGCTAATTCTTGTGCATTTACTCCAAATGAATTAGCTATTTGCATAAATCTTTGACCGAACTTACCTCCTACAATATGTAGTGTTTTTTCTCCAGGTTTAGTTATATTAGCTAAGCTAGCTTCCATAGCAGCAGTACCTGAACCAGTAAGTAAATAAGATTGATTTTCTGTTTTAAAAACTTCAGACATTAATTCTGTAGTTTCAGTAAATATTTCTCCAAAGATTGCGCTTCTATGGTTAACAATATTGTCAGACATAGCTTTCAATACTCTTGGAGCTACGGTTGTTGGACCAGGAAGCATTAATAATGTATCATCCATTTTATTTATTCCTCCAGTTTAATGATATTTTTCATGTAATAACAATTTGTTAGCTTAAAAATATTTTTTATTCTAAACTATATTAAGACTTTATTTAATATATTTAAAAAGTTTTTCTATTGTTATATAATTTACAATATATGAAATTATTCAATTCTTCATAACTTATATTTTTTTATATATTTTATAAAAGAATTTAAATTATTAGTATAAACTTTATACATTGTTGCATTAAATTTAATATTATTTTGATTTTGATTAATTTATAAATCTATTTATTATAATTATTTTTTGGATATATTCTGTTTGATGGTCTTTTAATTTTTCATTTTTACTCTCTATCTTTTTTTCATTGTCTTATTTTTTACAATGTTTATTTGTAAATATTATCTTCTGTAGTATTATAAATAGTGTTAATTTATTTTGTTAAATCGTAAAAACATTCCAAAAAACTTATTTGTAATGAATTGAATATAATATTCTGATGAAATTTGAGACTTGGGAATACTGGTATGAAAAAATTTTAGAAGATTTTGGATTCTCAAAGGAAGAAGATGAGAGAACTGCTAGTATTTTAAATGAAATTCTATCTAAAACTGGATCAATTAGTTTTGAAAGTCTACTGGATAATATTCGTCATGGCAACACAGCTATTCATGATTTTCATGTAGATAGGTCTGATATTAAGAATTTTATAGTTTTTGGTGCTGGACCTTCTTTGAAAAGAAATATAGAATATATCAAAAGCAAATGTGACATAAAAAATCCCAAAGATTATTTTTTGATTGCTGCTGATGGAGCTACAAGTGCATTGTTAGAAGAAGAAATAATCCCTGATATAATTGTTACAGATATAGATGGTAAAATAGAGGATCTTTTATTAGCTAATGATTTAGGATCTCTTTTTGTTTTACATGCTCATGGAAATAATTTTAATCAGATAGTTAAATACACTCGAAAATTTCACAAAGTTTTAGGTACTAGTCAATCGAAACCATTCTCAAATCTTTACAATTTTGGTGGTTTTACTGATGGAGATAGAGCTGTATTTTTAGCTGTTGCATTAGGTGCTGAAAAAATTGTTTTGGCAGGAATGGATTTTGGAAATATAGTAACTAAATATTCTCGTCCTAATCTAGAAACAGAAACTGCAGAAGCTGATGAAGTTAAGAAAAAAAAATTAAAATATGCTAAAGAACTTGTGAATTGGATTAAAGATAATGAAAAAGTCACAATTGTAGACTTAAGCCAATTTTGATTATTTTATGTAATTTATCTAAAATTTTATTCATTTTATTTTTAAAATTTATTTAATATTTTTAATTTTTTAATCATTTATTAATCATTTATTAAAAATATCCTTTTTTGATGTTATTTTCTATAGTATATTAAGGACAAGAATATACTTTTTTATATAAGTTTAGACAAATTTATTTACATGGGAATTGAAGATATTTTACTTCATGATGAAACTATATTTAGGGATATAAACGCATTCAATCCTGACTATATGCCTGAAAATTACAATTTTAGGGATTCTCAAATGGAAGGGATGGCAATGTCTATTCGTCCAGCTTTAAACAAAGGACGTCCAGTCAATACTGTTGTTTTAGGATCTTGTGCAACAGGAAAGACCACTGCAATCAAAAAAGTTTTTGAAATGGTTGAAAAAACTTCTAATAAAATAATTTGTTGCTATGTGAACTGTCAATTACATACAACTCGTTTTAGTATTTTTGCACAGATACATAAAAAAGTCTTTGGATTTGCTCCTCCTGAAACTGGGATTCCTGTATCTAGAGTTTATGAAAAAATAATGCAACACCTTTCTGATGAAAATATAGCTCTTCTTGTTGCTTTTGATGATGTTGATTATTTATTCCAGAATAATTTAATTAATAAAATTTTTTATGATATATTGAGAGCATATGAAGAATTTCCAGGTATTAGAACTGGGCTTTTTGCAATTTTATCAGAACTTGAATTTAGATTTGCATTGGATAAAAATGTCGATACTGTTTTTATTCCTCAAGAAATCAATTTTCCTCCATACACTAGAAGTGAGATTTTAAGTATTTTAACTGACCGAGCTAAGGTAGGATTTTTCCCAGGTGTCATTAGTGATGAAGTTTTAGAAGAAATCACAGATTATTCTATTGATGGAGGAGATTTAAGAACTGGAATCGATCTTATAAGGGTATGTGGAAATATAGCTGAAGCTAATGCATCAAGAACAATAGAAATGTCTCATCTAGAAGAAGCTAAATCTAAAAGTGCTTCTTTAAAATTAGTAGAAACCTTAAGATCATTGAATAAATCAGAAAAAGCTTTATTGAAAGTTATTTCAAATAATGGTGAAAATTTAAATTCTGGTCCTTTGGCTGAATTATTTATAGAAGAAACTGGACTTAGCTATGCTACATTTGGCAGAGCTTTGGAAAAATTAGAATTTTTAAGGCTGGTAGATACAAAATTCACAGGAAAAGGGGTTAGAGGAAATTCAAGACAAATAATATTAAGATTTAATCCTGAAGATGTGAATAAGTGTATCTTGTAAATACCAACCGATTTTTTACTCAAATTTAATATTTTTTAAAATATTAACGCGATTTTGGAATTTTAAAAATTTATATATGCTTTAGTTATATGTTTTAAATGCCTACAACTTACTATTATATCTTATTGTCATTTTAATCAATTTATTTGCATTATGATTCTATTTACTCATTAATCTATTATTCAATATATTTTTACATATATTCTAATCCATAATTTCCTATAATTTGATCTATAGTCTTTACTATATATAGCTTCTTTACTAAAACCATGCAATTTTAAAATTATATCAAGATGTTTATCATAAAACATCCTTTACTTAAAAATCTTGCATGGCTCTACTCAATAGCTACAATAGGGTTTGGTAGTATAATTGTTTAAGTTATATATTTGGATTTATATTATGAAATTTATAAAAATAATTGTTTTATATTATTAAAATCAATTATTAAAGTTAATATCATGTTGATTTAACTAGGAGTCCATAATTTCGATATTAAATCCCAAAAATAACACTAGGATTAGGGGTTGTAGCTATAGACAATACACTAAAAAGTAATACTGCAAATACAAAGAGTATCACCATGCAAGATTGAAAACTAATGTTATTAAAGAATAAAACATCAGATACATTGGTTTTTTTTCTTAAATCATTTCTTAAATATGGGGTTGTATTTCTTGACATATTATCACTAAATTTCACTAAATTTTTATTCACAATTATAATGAGTTGAAAAATGCATATAAAGAAAAGCCGAGAGAGCTCATGAGGAGTAATATATATTATCTTAAAAATCAATTAAAACTATTTATATATATTATCTATGAATAGATACAGCTAAATTCATGAAAATAATATTTTAATATCTCAATGATTTATATGAAACTTAAAAATGAGGATAATCAAAAATTAATTCAGAAAAAATTTGAATTTTTTGATGTTACTGCAGATATTGGATACTGGGCATATGGGAAGACCTTAGAAGAATCTTTTGAAAATGCTGCTTTAGCTATGTTTAATGTCATTACAAATACTCAAAAAGTAGCTAAAAAAGATATAAGAGAAATATTTATTGAATCAGAAGATAAACTTTCTTTGTTATATGATTTTTTAGAAGAACTCTTGATTTTACAAGAATTGGATTTAATCTTATTTTCTGATTTTAATATATCTATAAAAAAAGAAAAAAACAATGGTGAAGACACCTTTAAGCTTAATGCAATAGCTAAAGGGGAATCTATTGATTGGAATATTCATGAAAGAAGAAGTGAAGTTAAAGCTATAACTTTTCACATGATGGAAGTTTCATGTGATGATATTTGTAAAGTTAGAGTTATTTTAGATCTATAATTATTTTTAAAGCTAATTTACAAGTTAATATATCTATAAAGCTTATCTATTTTAAGGATATTTGTGTACATTTATTATACTATTTTTAATTTATACTATTTTTAATCTATAATATTTTTAAACTATATTATTTTAAATTATATTAAGTAATAAATATATTATTATTTTTATTATTAATCCAGAATTATATCAAATATATTCCTTTATCTTGTTTGCATCAATTTTTTACTTATATTATTTATTACTTTTAGTTCGTTAAACGTATGTTAAACGAAGTTGTTTTGTTATTTTTTTCATGTTAAAATTGTATTATAAATACTATTTTACACATTTTCAATATTTATTTACTTATATAAATAATTTACTCAAATATTATCGTTTAATAGTCAATATAAATGGTTTTAATCAATGTATAAACTATATATAAAATATTTTTTAGGTTTATTATTTTATAAAATTAGTTTACTACTATTTAAAAAAATTGATAATTTATCATACTTTAGTTTGTTAAACATACGTTTAACGAAGTATTTTAAAAATATTTACTTGAAAGATGAAATAATGCAGTATTTAAATTTTATATGTCATAGAATTCCTAATAGAACTTTCCAATATAGAGGATACTATTTTCCAGTATGTGCAAGATGTACGGGGTTTTATATTAGTATGGTTATTTATACACTAATTGTGATGTTTTTAGCAATTGAATATGATGCTAATATGGTAATTCTAGCTATAATATTCTTTATTCCTTCAACATTAGATGGTTTAAGCCAATTATTAGGATTTAGAGAAAGTAATAACATTTTGAGATTATTAACTGGTTTATCTGGAGGAATGGGTTTGATGATTATCTTAAAAACATTGAAATTTATGTTCATTTATTAATAATATGTATAAAATTAGAATATAAGTGAAGATTATTAAAAATATGGTGATAATAATGGATAAAAAATTGATTATAGGAATAATTTGTATATTTGCAATTGCTATTGTAGGTATAGGGTTAACTTTAAGTGGAGGGGACAAATCTTCCTCTGGGTCTGAGAACCAACCGGGATCTGAGAACCAACAAACTTTAAATATTTCAAATTTAAGAATTAGCTCTCAAGGATATGGGATGTATGACATCAAAACTACATTAGTTCCAGATAAAGATTATAGCTACTTAGAGATGGTTGTAGTATGGTATGATTCAAGTGGTGCGATTATTGAAAAATCTCCACTAGCTTGGAATATGAATGATGTTACAGAAGGAAGTACTATTAAAATTTCTGGTAATGGTTATATACAGGGGGATGAAAAACCTGTAAAAGCTGAAGTATATTTCTTTGATAATGTATTTAGTGGGGGAGATTTATCTTCTGCACTATTTAATCAATCAGTTGAATTATAAATACATAAAAATTATCTATATAAATTATTTATTTAATAAGATAATGTAAATTGTTAAAATAGATTATTATAATTATAATTAAAGGTTATAATTAAAGGGTGAAAAAATGGATGAAGTTCAATCAGGATCAAGAACTGCAGAATTGGTTTTAGGAATAATTGGAGGAGTTTTTGGATTAATTGGAGCAACAGCAGCATTATTTTTAGGTGCTGGTTTTAATGTTGACTCTGCCATGACTGGAGGATTATTTTCGATATTATTCTCTATAATTGCAATAATAGCTGTCGTGTTTATTTCAAAGAATCCAAAAATTATATCAATTGTACTAATATTATCTGCTTTAGTAATATTTATTACTTCTGGGTTATTTGGATTTTTAGGAGCTATATTGATACTTATAGCAGGTATTTTAGGCCTTGTAAGAAAATAAATTAGAATAAATAATAATGATAATAATATTTCATTGATTATTATTCATTAATTATTTTATTGATAATTTTAATTTTAATTTTTATTCTTATTTTTATTTTAATTTTTTATATTTTATTAGAAGATTCATAAAATTTTTTATTCTTATTTTTCATTTATTTATTTATTTATTCATTTATTTATTTTGATGAAATTTTAATTATAATTTATATAATAAAATCAGATAATTTTATAATTAAACAAATAGATATATTAAATATAATTATAAAATTTAGTAGATATAATAGATTAGATATAATAGATATAATACTATCATATTTTTTTATTAATATATTCTATATTAAAATCGTGTAAGTTTTATTAAAACATGTTAAATTTTGTTATTTCCTATTTCAATTGATTATAGATGATTTTTATGAGTATTAAAGAGAATATTACTGAAATTCGCAAAAATGTTTGGGAACTTCCAAGTAGCTATAAAAAGGAAATGAGGGTTCCTGGACGCTTTTATCTTGAAGAAGAAGCTTTAAAACATCTTGAAGATGGTGCTATTGAGCAGATAGCTAATGTAGCTTGTCTTCCCGGAATTCAAAAATTTTCAATAGGGCTTCCAGATATTCATTTTGGATATGGATTTCCTATTGGTGGTGTAGGTGCATTTAGTGCACGTACTGGAGTAGTTAGTCCTGGTGGTGTTGGATTTGATATTAACTGTGGGGTTAGAATGCTTAGAACTAATCTTACTGAAGATGATATTAAACCCAAAATAAAAGAAATCGTTGACAAATTATTTGTTAATGTTCCTTCAGGTGTTGGAAGCAAAGGTAAGATTAGGCTGAAGGATAATGAAATAAATGATGTTCTTGATTTTGGAGCTGAATGGGCTGTAGAAAATGAATATGGCTGGGAAGAAGATTTAAAGTTTCTTGAAGAAAATGGAAGAATGTTAGATGCAGATTCGTCTCGAGTATCTGAAAAGGCTAAAAAAAGAGGAATACCTCAACTTGGGTCTCTTGGTTCTGGAAATCATTTTCTCGAAGTTCAAAAAATTGAAGAAATCTTTAACGAAGATGTAGCTAAAATTTTCAATCTTGAACCTGGAACTATAACAATTATGGTTCATAGTGGTTCTCGTGGATGTGGACACCAAGTATGTTCAGATTACCTTCGTACAATGGATAAAGCATACAAAAAACATCATCTTAACATACCTGATAGGCAGTTAGCTTGTGCACCAATTGATTCACAAGAAGCTGAAGATTATTTCAGAGCTATGGCGGCTGCAGCTAATTATGCTTGGGCAAATCGTCAAATGATGATTCATTGGGTTAGAGAAACTTTTGAAGGAATATTTAATAAATCTGCTGAAGATATGGGTATGAGTGTTATATATGATGTAGCTCATAATATTGCTAAAAAAGAAGTTCATAATATTAAAGGTAGAAATGAAGAAGTCATTGTTCATAGAAAAGGAGCTACTCGTGCATTTGGTCCAGGTAGAGTTGAAATACCTCAAGAATATAGAAATATTGGGCAACCTGTTTTAATTCCAGGAACTATGGGAACAGCTTCATATATTCTCCATGGAACTGATATGGCTATGGAAGAAACTTTTGGTTCAACAGCTCATGGTGCTGGAAGAAAATTAAGTCGTACTGGTGCTAAGAAGAAATATACTGCAGATGAAATTAAAACTGATCTTGAAAGTAAAGGAATCCATGTTAAAGCTAACTCTGCTCCAGTATTAGCTGAAGAAGCTCCAGGTGCTTATAAAGATGTTGACCAGGTAGTTAGAACTTCTGATACTACTGGAATAGCTAAATTGGTAGCTAAAGTAGTTCCATTAGCTGTTACAAAAGGATAGTTATAAATTTTAAGCTTTTAAATTATTTTATTCTATCTTTTATATTTTTACTTTGTATTATCTTAAAATTTTTTATTATAATAATTGACTTTTATTTTATTCCATTTTTAGGTGTATTTATGATAGGTATTATTGGTGGAAGTGGTGTTTATGACATTACTAAAGAAGCAAAGGATGTAGAAAAAAAGATTATCAAAACTCCTTATGGTGAATCTGCAGAAATTTCATTGTTTGAAATTCATGGGAAAAAAGTAGCTTTCATGCCAAGACACTCTGGAGATCATAGCTGTCCTCCTCATAAAATAAATTATAGGGCAAATATTTGGGGACTTCATAGTTTAGGTGTTAAGCAGATTATAGCTACAAATGCTGTTGGATCACTTAATATTGAAATCCATCCAGGTTCATTAGTAGTAGTTGATGACTTCATTGATTTTACATCACATAGAGAGAAATCTTTCTATGATGATAGAGTTATTCATGTTGATGTAACTGAATCTTATTGTAATCGTCTTAGAAATCAAATCATAGCTAATAAATCTGTTGTAACCAATGGGGACTTTGTAGAAAAAGGAGTATATGTTTGCAATGAAGGTCCTAGATTTGAAAGTCCTGCTGAAATTAGAATGTTTCAAAAATTAGGTGGGGATCTTGTTGGAATGACAGGTCTTCCTGAAGCAGTATTAGCTAGAGAAAAAGAAATGTGTTATGCTAGTATATGCATTGTATCTAATTATGGAGCATCTATTTCTCCAAATAAATTAACTATGGATGAAGTTTTTGAAATAATGGAACTCAAAGGATCAGAAATAATAGATTTAATTTATAAAACTATTGAAACATTAGATGAAAATTATGATTGTCCTTGTTTATCTGCTTTAGATGGATCTAAAGTATAAAATTAGTTTTATTATTAGTTTTATTATTGGTTTATTTATTATTTATTCATTATTTATTTTTATATATTTTATTTATTTTTATATATTTTTATATATTTTTCATTTTTCAAAGATTATTGCTCTTTATCATTCCTTTTTTTCTTCATCAATAATGAATAATTCTTCTATTGTTGTATTAAAAAATTTAGCTATCTTTATAGCTAATTTCAATGAAGGATCATATTTATCTTTTTCAATAGCTAAAATTGTTTGTCTGGAAACCTCTAGCTTATTAGCTAACTCTTCCTGAGTAGTGTCATATATAGCTCTAAATTCTTTTAATCTATTTTTCATTTTAATTCTCTTTTATAGCTATAATTTTGTAGATATTTAAATGTAAATATTACTTTAATAGAATATATATCATTTTATATCATGTTAATTATTTAATAACTTAAACACTATTTAATCAAAGTAATATTTATCTTATTTTATTTTCTTTTAATCACTATATTTTCTTTTATAATAAGTATTGCTCACCATATAAACTACAAATCCTATAATTGCTATGATAAAAAATGGATAAGCTAAATCAGTATATTGTGGATATACATTTCTAAGAGTGAATATAGCTACTGCTGAATAGATACTTACTACTAATACTGTTGCAAAAGCGGGTAGTGATGATTTAGCTTCAATATGTTGTGTTCTTTCATCATCTACTACTTTTCCACCTCTTTTTCTAAAATATTCGTCAATTTGACTGAAATACTTGATAGCTGGAATTATAGCTATTATTAACACAATCATAGCTAATATGAATAAATTAATGTCTGCAAATATTAATCCTAAAATCCATAATATGGTCACAATACTAGATAGTATAGTTTCTATTATCGCAATTGTTTTTATTTCCATGGTTTTATACTTCCTTTTTTTCATTTTTATTATTTATAATACTCATTTATCAACTTTAAACATCATATATTAAAATCATATATTAAATATTAAAATAATTTTTTAAAATAATTTTTCTAAAATATAATTTTTAATATTCATGTTTAATCTTATTTACATTTTGTAAAGAACTATTTACTTTTTGTTAAATGTTTTTAACGTTATACTATTTAAATTTAACTATTTTCTGGAAGTATCTTTGATGATTTTTGTGTAATTGTTTTTGTTTAATTTTTGATTGATTGTTTTTAACTAACTAATCTTGATTAAATATTGATTTTGATTTAAGAATTTCTATTTAAAGAAATTTATTTAAAGAAAAATATAATTAAAATGAAAAACAAATTTATTAAAAACCTATTAATAATTGTTTAATAGTATTTTTAAATTTTTTTTTAAAAAAATTGTATTTAAATTATATAAAAATGTATAAAATTTAATTATTAAAATATATTTTTATAATTATAAATTAAATATTATATTAAAAAATTATATTAAAATAATATATATTATATATTATAATAAAATATAAAAAGTAATATTCATTTAGGAGTAAGTTAAAATGGCTGATGTAATTTTATTAAGTGGAAGTCCTAGAAAAAATAGTAATACAGTACAAGTATTAGATATATGTGCAGAAGAAATAGAAAAAAATGGTTTAACTACTGAAGTTCTTAGTTTAAGAGGAATGAAAATTGAATCTTGTATAGCTTGCAACAAATGTGTAGAAAAGGGCAACTGTGTACTTAAAGATGGGCTTGATGAAATTATTGAAAAAATAAGAACTGCTGATGGTTTTATTCCAGCTGCTCCAGTTTATTTTGGTACAGCCAGGGGAGATATCATGGCAGCACTCCAGAGAATTGGTAAAGTATCCCGTGGAACAGACCAATTTCTTTCTTGGATGGTTGGAGGTCCAATAGCTGTAGCTAGACGTGGAGGCCAAACTCTCACTCTTCAAGAAATGGCAATGGTATTTCCAATAAACAATATGATCATGGTTGGTTCAGATTACTGGAACATGGTTTTTGCTCTGGAAGAGGGAACAGCTGATTCTGATGAAGAAGGAATAGGCACTATTAAGCTATTTGGAGAAAATGTAGCTAAATTGATTCAAAAAATTAGAGATTAATTGAAATTGATTAATATTATTATTTAATAGTCAAAACTATTAGCTAATAGTTAATATTATTAGTTAATATTTAATCCTGTTGGCTAATAGTTAATATTATTAGTAATATTATTAAATTCTCTTATTATTGATATTATTAGAATAAATATTATTAAAACACGAGAAAACAATTATGAGAATAGCTGTTGCATCATCAAATGGAAAAGATGTAGATCTTCATTTTGGAAAAGCTAGATCTATCTGTATTTTTGATTTTGATGAAGATGGGAATAATAAAACCTTTGTTGAAAGGCGGACTGTTGAATTTGAACCTGGAGCGAAACATCAGTGGATGAAAACTTTAAACACCATTGATGATTGTGATGTGGTTATTTGTGTTCAAGCAGGATTTAAATCAAAATTTGGAATTGAAGAAGCAGGTTTAAAACTTGTTCAAGATGAAGGTCCTATTGATGAAGTTTTAAATCGTTATATTGAACACTATAAGTTTATGAAGTCTCCTTTATAATCATATGAAATTTTTTATTTTTTATTTTTTTATTTTTTTTATTGCTATATTATATATTGAATTTAATACATTGAATTAATTTTAAATGGGGATAAAAATGAAATCAATAGTTATTTATGAATCTATTCATCATAATAACACTGAAAAAATAGCTAAAGTCATAGCTGATGAAATTGATGCAGAATTAGTAAATGTTAGAAATTTCACTGATTCTCATAAAAATCTCGATGATTATGATTTAGTTGGTTTTGGTTCTGGTATTTATTATGGGAAAATTCATAAAAATATAAAAAAGTTTATAGAAACTACAGAACATATGGATAATCAAAAGACATTTATTTTCACTACAAGTGGTCGAAGTAAAGAAGAGTACAATGAGAAATTTGAAGAATTATTAAGTTCTAAAGGATTTAATGTCATTGCTAACTTTACTTGTAAATGTTTTGATACTTTTGGTCCTTTAAAACTTGTTGGTGGGATTAATAAAGGCCGACCCAATGAAGAAGATTTAGATAATGCTAAAAACTTTGCAAAATCTTTATTAGAGTGAATTTTGGATTAATTTTTTTAACTTTTTAACTTTTTAACTTTTTAGTTTTTTAGTTTTTTAGCTTTTTAACTTTTTTAATATTTTAATTAATTTGAAAGTTATAGATGAATTTATAAGATATTTTATTTTTATAAATTTCATTATTATATCTCTTCAAAAACTTTAAATATGATAAACTTAAATGTTATATTAACCTTTATGGGCGGGTTTTAAAGCATTTTAAAACTTTATTATGAACAATTTTTACTAATATTTGGATTGAGTCCAATATCAGATTTATGAATTGGATAGTTTTATAGCTAATTACCTAATTTTGGTTAATTTTATTGTTTTTATATCTTATTATAGATAGTATTATCTAATTTTATATAAAACTTTAATAATATTATTTAAAATTTAAATTATTTGATAATTTAAGCTTTGTTTTATAATATTTTAGTATATAATTTTTTTACAGATTATTTATATTATATCTATATTATTTAAAGCTTAAAAATTAAAATTACAAACTAAAAAATTAAATAAAGAAAATCAAAGATTTTCTAACATTAATAAATCAAAGATTATTCAAAGGAAAAAATAAAAAATTTTTTCAAATAAAAATTAAAGGATGTTATATATATGGCAAAGGCAAAAAGAAGAAGAGTACGTGATACATGGAAAGAAAAATCTTGGTATACTATCAAAACCCCTGTAGCTTTTGGAGATAAAGAAATAGGAGAAACTCCTTCAAGAGATCCTGAATTTTTAAAAGGAAGAGGAGTAGAAGTCACTATGAGGGAATTAACAGGTGATTTCTCTAAACAATACATCAAATTAAAATTTGAAGTGGATAATGTAGCTGGAGATATAGCTAATACTAAATTTACTGGTCATAAAGTAACTACTGATTATGTTAGAAGTATGATTAGAAGAGGAACCAGTAGAATCGATACCCATGTTTACATTAAAACTAAAGACGATCATAAAATGAAACTTCATGTTTTAGCTATTACTACACGAAGATCTAAATCTTCTCAACAAAAGTTCATGAGAGAAACTATCACTGAACTAGTTGAAAAATTAGCTAGTGAAAGAAGTTATGAAGATGTTATTGAAACTTCTGTCAATGGAAGAATGGCTTCTGAAATCTATCATAGAGCTAAAAAGATTTACCCACTTAAAAGGGTAGAAATTATTAAAAGTAAAGTCTTAGATTAATTTCTAAGATTATTTTTATATTTTTTTATATTTTTTTATATTCTTTTTACAGTATTTTACAGTATTTTAAATTATTTTTATATTTTTTTTAGATTATTTTTAGATTATTTCTGCATTTTTTTAGATTATATTCTGTTTATTTTTATATTTTTTATATTTTTTTAGATTATTTTCATTTTTTTCTCCAATTCTCTTATATTATTTATTTTAATTATTAAAATCTTTAATTTAGCTTGTTTTAATTTTTAATTTTCTATATTCTTATTATATGGCATTATTTTTTCATTATTTTTGTTATAAATTTCTTTTTAAAAATATTAATAGAATAAATTAGTTTTTATAATTAATTTATCATTCAAATGGATTTTCGGTATATTTATATAAATCTTACGACAAATCTATCAATGAGTGATTGTATGGAACAGGCCTTGATAATAAATGGGATTTCTTTAATTTTATTGCTGATATTTGGAGCTTTTATATATAAACGAAAAGCTCTTGATGTTTGGGGAACTCTTGCAATGGTTATTATGGGAATAATAATTTTATTTTCTGCAGGTATTAGTTGGTTAATTTTAATCCTTATTTTCTTGATTTTAAGTCTTATAGCTACAAGACAAAGTAAATATTATAAACAAAATTTAGGAATATATGAAGGAAAGAGAACTGCAAAAAATGTTATTTCTAATGGTGTTATAGCTTTTATAATGGCAGCTTTCGGAGGTTATTACCTTCCTTTTATAGGAGGATTTATTGGAGCAGTTGCAACAGCTACTGCAGATACTATGGCAAGTGAAATTGGAATACTCCAAAAACCTCGCCTTATAACTACTTTTAGAAAGGTAGAGCCTGGAACTGATGGTGCGGTTTCTGTTCTAGGTACTTTTGTTGGAATACTGGGTGCAGGAATTATTGGGGTAGCTGCTTTCTTACTTGGAATAATATCAGATCCTTTTCTTTCACTTAAAGTTGCAATAATTGCAGGAACTGTAGGATGCTTTATGGATAGTATTCTTGGAGCTGTCTTAGAAAGAAGAAATATAATAAATAATGAACATGTAAATCTTTTAGCTACTATTACTGGAGCTATTATTGGTATAATTTCTACTTTTTAGATGTTGATGTTGTTCTGTTTTTATTTATTTTAGTTTTATTTTTATTTATCTTATTGTTACCTTATTTTTATTTATTTTATTTTAACCTAATTTATTGTATTTTATCTATTTTTATTTAATTTAATTTAATTTTTAAATTGTTAATCCAGATTTTATTTTCATTTTTTATTTCTTGATTTAATCACCTTAATCTAATTAATAACAAATATGTTTTTAATGACTTTTTCTTAATATTAATTAAAAACTTATATGTTCTAAATAACAATATAATTACAATATAATATTGAGTTTATAATTTTCATGTTATGGTGTGTGAAATGTCATAGTATGAGAATATATTCCAAACTTGAGTTTTAAACTCAATTTTGATAAAACTGATTAAATTACAATTATATAAAACTTGACTAACTGATAAAAAACAAGTGATTTCATGAAAGGAATGATTCTGATTATGGATGGGCTAGGAGATCGCCCACTGAAAGATTTAAATAATATGACTCCTTTGCAAGCAGCTAATACTCCAAATATGGATAAAATGGCAGAAAAAGGAATTAATGGATTGATGGACTCTATTAAACCAGGAATAATTCCTGGAAGTGATACGGCTCATATTTCAATACTTGGTTATGATCCATATGTAGTTTACACTGGTAGGGGTCCTTTTGAAGCATCTGGAGTTGGATTAAATATTATTCCTGGAGATATAGCTTTCAGATGTAATTTTTCTACAGCTGATGATAATAAGATTATTACTGATAGAAGAGCTGGAAGAATAAGAGAAGGAACTAAAGAAATCATTGATGAATTAAATACTATGGTTATTGAAGGGTATGAAGATGTAAAAATTATATTTAAAGAATCTACTGGCCATAGGGCGGTTCTTGTTCTAAGAGCAACAGGAAATAAACCTCTTTCTGATGCTGTTACTGATGCAGATCCTAAAAAAGAGGGTAAAATTCCAAAAATAGTTCTTCCAACTGATGATACAGAAGAAGCAAAAAGAACTGCAGATCTATTAAATAAAATTGTTAATAAATCTTATGAAATGATAAAAAATCATCCAGTCAATCAAGAAAGGGAAAAGAATAATGAACCTCCTGCAAATATAATTATTCCAAGAGGGGCTGGAGCAGTACCTGAAGTTGAATCAATTGATGATAAATATAATCTTAAATCCGCTTGTATAGCTGAAACAGGTCTTATAATGGGAATTGGACGGTTTGCAGGTATGGATATTATTGAAGTTGATGGGGCAACAGGTGGTGTAGATACAAACCTCGAAAATATTGCTGATACAATCATAAGTCATGCAACTGGAGATAAATATAATTTTTTACTTATTAACATTGATGGTGCTGATGAAGCAGGTCATGATGGAAATTTACAGGAAAAATTAGAATTTATAGAAAAAGTGGATGAAGTACTTATAAAAAGACTTCTTGAAATCGAAGATTCTTATATAATATTAACTGCAGATCATTCAACACCAATTTCAGCTATGGATCATACAGCAGACCCAGTACCAATGATAATCAGTGGTCCTGAAGTACGTGTTGATGATGTGAAAAAGTTCAGTGAAATTGAAGCTTATAAAGGTGGACTTTGTAGAATTCGTGGATCTGATGTAATGAATATTTTAATGGATTTAATGAATAATTCTACTAAATTTGGAGCTTAATTTCCCTAATTGTAGTTATAATAGTATTTATATGGGGTAAGGAAAATGCTAAAAGACATTGAAACAAACACTAAAGAGAATAAAAAGCTCTTTGGAACTTCTGGAATAAGGGGGAAAGTAGATGGTGAAGTTACAACAAATCTTGCTTTAAATGTTGGAAAAGCATTAGCTACTTATTTAGGTGGTGAAGGTGATGTTGTTATTGGTTATGATACAAGAACAACTAATAAAATGTTTGAAAATGCAATAACTGCAGGATTACTTGAATCTGGATGTGATGTTTTAAAAATAGGTATGGTTCCAACTCCTCTTGTTGGATATGCAGTGGAAAAATTAGATGCTGCTGCTGGAATAATGATTACTGCCTCTCATAATCCTTCCCAATACAATGGAATTAAAATTTGGAATAAAAATGGAATGGCATATACTCCATCTCAAGAAGAAAAAATTGAAGAAATTTATTACTCAAAAAACTTTAAGGAAGTTGGTTGGGAAAACATTGGGAAAATAAATTATATTGAAGAAATTAAACAAGAATATATCGATGATTTGTTGAATATAACTGATATTAAACCTGGTTTAAAAGTTGTAATAGATTCAGCTTCAGGAGCAGGATCAGAAATTTCTCCATTAATATTTCGAATGGCGGGGTGTGAAGTAATAACTCTGAACTCTCAAATCGATGGGTTTTTCCCAGGTAGAAATCCTGAACCTAATAAAGCAAATCTTCAAGATCTTATGAAAGTTGTTTTAGCTACTGGGGCTGATATTGGTATTGCTCATGATGGTGATGCTGATAGAATGATGGCAATAGATGAAAACGGTCGAATTGGTAATTTTGATAAACTTCTTGCTATTATTTCCAAATATATGGCTGAAAAGTCCAATAGTTCAAATATAAAAATTATCACAACTGTAGATGCAGGATTATGTATGGATGAAGCTATTACAGAATTAAATGGTGAAATTTTAAGAACAAAAGTTGGAGATGTAAATGTGGCTGAAGTGATAATTGAAAAAGACGCTGTCTTTGGAGGGGAACCTTCTGGAACTTGGCTACATCCTGATTTTTGTATGTGTCCTGATGGCATTCTTTCAGGCCTTAGAATGGCAGAAATAGTTTCAAAAAAAGGTCCATTATCTAAACTTCTCGATGAAATACCAAACTATCCTAATATTAGAGAAAAGATTATCTGCTCTAAAGAAGACAAAATTAATGTTATGTTGGATATGGAAAATTTATTAATAGCTGCTTTTGCTAATATTGATGATATAAATGTTTCTGATGTTAATGTTATTGATGGTGTTAGATTAACATTTGATGATGGAAGTTGGGTTTTAGTAAGACCTTCTGGAACAGAAGATTATATTAGAATAACTTTAGAAGCTAAATCTACTGATAAAGCAGAAAATATAAGAGATATTTCTTCTAAAATTATTAAAGATAATTTAAATTAAGAATATTTATTAAGGAAGTTAAGGAAGTAAAATTAGATAATAATTTTATGTTAATAAAATAGGTTATTAAGAGTTAGGAGTGAGATTTTTGAAAGCTATAATTTTAAGTGCTGGTGAGGGAACAAGAATGAGGCCGTTAACATTGACTAAACCTAAAACAATGCTTCCTGTAGCTGGTAAACCAATTATTCAGTACAATATAGAGTCATTAAGAGAGAGTGGAGTAACTGATATTCTTTTAATAGTAAATTATAAGGAATCAATGGTTCGGAATTATTTTAAGGATGGAAAAGAGCTAGGGGTCAATATATCTTATAAAACTCAAGAAGAATTATCTGGAACAGCTAATGCTATTGGATATGGTGAGGATTTTGTTGATGAAGAGTTTATAGTTCTAAACGGGGATATAATATTAGATACAGAACTTTTAACGAATATTATTGATGCTTACTCTAAAAAAAATCCTGATACATTGATGGTACTGACTGAAGTAGAAAATCCAACTCTTTTTGGTGTTGTAGGCCTTGAAGGTGATATAGTTAAAGAAATTATTGAAAAACCAACTATTGAAGAAGCACCAAGTAACTATGTTAACTCAGGTATTTATATATTTAACAAAGATATATTTGAAAAAATAGCTAAAACTCAAAAATCTACAAGAGGGGAGTATGAAATCACTGATTCTTTAGCTATGCAAATAGAAGATGGTAAAACTATATTGGGATTCAAGTCTAACAAACGATGGCTTGATGTAGGTCGCCCATGGGAACTTATTGAAATTAATGAATACTTTTTAAAATCAGTTAAAACTAATATTAAAGGAACAGTTGAACCTGGTGCTCATATTCACGGGAATATACACTTAGGTGAAGGTAGTGTTATTCGATCTGGTGTTTACATTACTGGATATGTTTATATTGGTGACAACTGTGATATTGGCCCTAATTGTTATATAAGGGGCAGTAGCTACTTCGGTGATAATGTAAATGTAGGTAATGCTGTTGAGATTAAAAATTCAATAATAATGGATAATACTAATGTAAATCATTTAAGTTATGTTGGAGATTCTGTAATTGGATCTAATTGTAATATAGCTGCTGGAACTAATGTAGCTAATTTAAGATTTGATAATGAAACTGTTAAAACAACTATAAAAGATCAAAAAATTGATAGTGGCAGACGTAAACTTGGAGCAATTTTTGGAGATTCTGTAAAAACTGGAATAAACTCAAGTTTCTCTCCTGGGGTAAAAGTAGGATTTAATTCATCAATAGGATCTGATGTTTTACTTTATGAAGATATTGGGTCAAATAAAGTTGTTCTAGTAAAACAAAACCATATGATTTCAGATAAAAAAGATTTAGATTGAACAAAAATATATTTTAGTTAGGGATTATAATGACAAATAATAATTCAAAAGGTATTAAACCGAATATTGATGATTCTGTAAAGTTATTTAAAGGCTCTCATATAATTGGTGATGTAACCATAGGTGAAGAATCTTCTGTATGGTATAATGCTGTTATAAGAGGAGATAGGGGACCTATTGTTATAGGAAAAAATTCTAATGTACAAGATAATTGTATTATTCATTGTTCAGATACTTTAACTACTACTTTGGGGGATTATGTTTCAATAGGGCATGGAGCAATTGTTCATGGTTGTCAGATTGGTGAAAATGTTATTATTGGAATGAATTCAACAATTTTAAATGATGCAAAAATAGGAAATGATTCTTTAGTTGGAGCAGGTTCTGTAGTAACTCAAGGAAAAGAATTTCCAGATAAAAGTTTGATATTAGGTACTCCTGCGAAATTGATAAGAGAATTAACTGATGAAGAAGTAGAAAAATTAAAAGTAAATGCTTTAATTTATGTAGAATTAGCTAAAGAACATCAATTTTCAATATCTTTATAATAATCCATTTGATACTAGATATGTTTATATTAATAATTTAGTTATTATATTATTGATATTAATATATTTGAGATTAAATTATATAATAATATCAATTTTAATTTAATATCAATTAAATTTTTAAGTTCAACTTAATTTTTATTCAATTTTTAATTTATTTTTTAATTTAATTTAAGGTAAAAACATGAAAATAAGAAAAGTAATAGAAGAATTAGATCCATATGTTCCTGGAAGATCACAAGATGAAATAGTTGCAGAATTTGGTTTGAAAAAAGAAGATATAATCAAATTGGGATCTAATGAAAATCCATGGGGTCCTTCAAAAAAAGCTATTGAAGCTGTTTCTAAAGAAGTGTCTGGAATGAACCGTTATCCTGAATCTGATTTGTCTAGCTTGGAAGAGGAAATTGCAAAATATTCTGGAGTAGATGTTTCAGAGGTTATTGTTGGTGGAGATGGTGCTGATGAAATTATTGATGTTTTAGCAAAAACTTTCATAGAACCTGGAGATGAATTTATTGTTCCAATTCCATCTTATATGTATTATGAATTTTTGTTCAAACCATATGGTGCAGTTCCTGTTTATGGAAAATGGGACTTAGATAATAATGTTCTTAATCTTGATTCTATTTTATCTGCTATTACTGAAAAAACAAAAATGATATTTTTATGTAGTCCTAACAACCCTACTGGTACATTGATTCCTCAAAGTGATATCATAAAGGTTTTAGAAGCTACTAAAAATAAAGATATTATTGTTGTTGTAGATGAAGCTTACTTTGAATATTCTGAAGTTAATAATGTAAACCTTATTAATGAGTACTCTAATGTCTTTATAATGAGAACTATGTCTAAAGTTTTAGGATTAGCGGGTATGAGAATTGGATATGCTTTAGCTAATAGTGAAATGATAGAATTTATGCATAGGATAAAACCAGTCTTTTCTCTCACTCGTTTATCATATTTTGCTGCATTAAATACTCTTAAAGATAAAGAATATATCGAACAATCAATAAAAAATGGGATTGAAAGTAGAGATTTCTTATTTGAAGAATTATCTAAAATAAAACCTTTAAATGTTTTTAAATCTTATTCTAATTATATACTTATGGGAGTAAGAGAAACTGGATATACCGCTGCTGAATTATCTCGAAAATTACTTGAAAAAGGAGTTATAGTTAGAGATTGTACTTCTTTTAAAGGTTTGGATGAATATTGGATTAGAGCCAGTATTGGAACTATGGAAGAAAATAAAAAGTTTATAAAGATTATGAATGACTTATTAAGTTATTAAGTTATTAAGTTATTAAGTTATTAAGTAATTAGGTAATTAGGTAATTAAATAATTAATAATTAGTAGTTATATAATTAAGTAATTAACAATTAATCATTAATATATAATATTTATATATAATATTTAATATTTAATTTTAATATGTGGTTTTATGGAAGTTGGAGGAACAATAATATCTTCAATTGAGTATGATGGAAAGATATCTCTAGTTATCTTCATGGCTAAATGTCCTTTAAGATGCCCATATTGTCAGAACAGCGAATTATTAGAAAATGGTGAGGAAACATCATTACAAGAAATATTTGAACTTATTGATGATTCGCAAGATTATATTGATGCAGTTGTAGTATCTGGAGGAGAGCCACTAGTTCACTCTGGAGATGTTATTAAAATATTAAAATATGCAAAATCTTTAGGACTTAAAACTAAGGTAGATACTAGTGGTTGTTATCCTAAACGTTTAGATGAAATTTTAAAGTATACTGATTATATAGCTATTGATATCAAAGCTCCTTTTGACAAATATAAGGAGATTATAGGTACTGATATTGGAAATAATGTCAAAAAAAGTATGAAAATAGCAAATAATAGTGATAATACTTTTTTAGAGTGTAGAACTACGTATGTTCCAACACTTTTAGATCATGATGACATTAAACAAATTTCTAATGAGATAGAATGTGATCTTTATACATTACAACAATTTAGAAATAAAAGTGTTTTGGATGAAAGGTTAGAAAAAATAGAAAGCCCTAATCCAAATGAACTAAGAAAATTAGCTAAAGAAATTAAACCTGTATTAAATAAAGTTAAAGTAAAGACAGCTGAATTTGGTGAGGAGTGTATTTAAGTCATGCCAATTATATCATTTGGAAGCCAAGATATAGATTTAATCACTGGCAAAAAAACAATGACTATTAGGAAGTTATGGAAAAATCCTCTTAAAGTTGGAGATAGACTTCATTGTTACTGGAATTTAGTTTCAAAAGAGAAAAAAAAAATATTTGAAGCTAAAGTCACTGATGTCCAATTAATTTCTTTTAAAGATTTAAAAAACAATGATAAATTAGCTAAAGAAGAAGGATATGAAAATTCTCAAGATATGATTAGAGAATTTAAAAAAATGTATATTAATAATATAGATGATGAAGATATGTTTCAGATAATCCATTTTGAAAAGTTAGATATTGATGAATGGGAAGGAGAACATATTGATGAGAAAGCTATGGTAACTCAAAGAGCTGATATTTTATTTGATAGTGGAAAATATGATAAATCAGCTATGTGTTATACAGCTGCTTTAAAATTTGATCCTAATGATATTTACCTTTTAAATAAAAAAGGAGATAATTTAACTCGTTTAGGAAAATTTGAAGAGGCAATTGAGTGTTATGATAAAGCATTAGAAATTGATCCTGATAATGAGTATATCTGGAATAATAAAGCTATAGCTCTTTTGAATTTTGGAGATTCTGAAAAAGCATTAGATGCTAATGATAAAGCTATGGATTTAAATTCTAAAAATTCTGTTGTTTTATATTGGAGAGGATTTATTTTAGAAGTTTTAGGAAAATTTGAAGAAGCTTTAGATATTTATGATGATTTATTAAAAATAGACAATAAAAATCCAGAAGTATGGAATGCTCGTGGAAATTTACTTTCAGAAATGGAAATGCCTGAAGAAGCTTTAGATTCTTATGATAAAGCATTAGAATTATGTTTCGATGAAGAAGATATCGATGCTGAAGCACAAAATAGGAAAGGTAATGCTCTTTTAGATCTTGGAAGGTTTGATGAAGCTTTAGATTCTTATGATATGGCTATTGAAATAGCTAAAAATAATTCTCAAGATCCTAGCTATTTTATTCTGAATAAGGGTGTAGTTTTAATGGAATTAAATAGATTTCAAGAAGCTACTGAAGCATTCACTCAGGTTTTAGCTATCAATCCTAACAATGATGATGCTAAAGTACTAAGAGATGAATGTCTAGAAAATTTATAAAATATGGTACACTAAGCTCCACGTCTCCTAGTTAATTATATAATTTACTTAGGAGGTAAATAATACAGATAATAACTATCATAAAGACATCCATTAAAAATGCTTTCAAATTATCTGACATACTATCACCTCCTTTTGTTAATAGTGGAGAAGCCATTAGCGCTAGGCTTCTCCTAAAAGAATTCAACGGCTTAGGAGCTTAGTATTACCATAATAATATTATGTAATAATTATTATATAAATATTACTGATCATAAAAATTGTATTAAAAATAAAAAAATTTATATATTAAAAAAATCAATATTAATATAGGCGCTGGGCTTCGAGATTCATTATAAAATGAATCTCACTCCATTTTTTTTTAAATTCGTTCTTTTTTATTTATTTCAATTATAAATATATATTAATTTAGATTTTGATTTTTACTCTTTTTTTACTAAAAACATAAACTAATTTAGTTCTAATATAAGTTTATTACTTCTAGTAGAAAATCAAAATTTAAGATGTTTGGTAATAAATTAAAGACAAAATCTAACTCATTCTGTCAAAATTTAGATGAATTAAAAACTATTTTTAAAGAAGGATTAAATAAATTTTTAAATGAGATTATTTTTTTTCATATGACATCAATTTTCCTTATTTAAAGCAAAATAGCTAAATCATTTCAACAATCTTTATTAATTCTCTATAATATACAGTTAATATGTGTCTAACTGTAAATTAAGATTAATAATTTTAGAAAATATATATTTTTTAATTTTATAAATTGAATGTAATTTTATAAAGTAAATATAATTTCATAAAGTAAATTGTATTTTAAATTTATTTCTCTATTTAATTTATAAAATATTATATACTTTATGAAACATAAATTATAATAGTGATATTATGATTAGTACTACAAAGATTTCTAAAGCTTTTCAGACAGTTGTACCTTCTGAATTTAGAAAAAAGTATGATATTCGCCCTAATGACATTATAGAATGGGTTGACACTAAAGAAGGGATCAAAATTAACATTCGTAAAAAAATAACTGATGAAGATATAGCTGGATCATTAACAGGTGATTTTAGCTATGATAGTGTTAAATTGAAAAAAATGTATAATAAAGGTATGGATATTAATAAAAAAAATTTAAAAAGAAAAAATAATAAATAAGGAGTTTTTGGATGATTTTTGTTGATGCTAATTTTATAATAGCTACGGCCTCAGCTGTTGATCAGTGGCATGATAAAGCTATTAAACTACTTCCTAAAATTAAAAAAGAAGAGAGAATAACTTCAGAACCTATAATTTCTGAAATAATCACATTAGTTGGAAAATTTCATGGTGCAAAAGCAGCAATCAATGTCTATAATTATATTAAAGATACTCATTTGATTTACAAAGATGAAAATTTATTTGATGAAACTATTGTTGAATATTTAAAATATGATGCTACTTTATCTTTTGCTGATAGTACAGCTGTTACTATTATGAAAGAGTTAAATATTCAAAAAATTGCTAGTTTTGATAGTGATTTTGATCGTGTTGATGGAATTATAAGAATTCATTGATATTTAAATCTAAATAGTAGTCAATATGTTTATTTCATCTATTTACCCAAATAGGATCTATTTGTTATTATTATTTTTATTTTAATTGATATTCATTGGGTTATGAAATATCAATTAATGTTTTTAATTACTGATTTTTAAATTTTTCAATTAAAGATATTCCCCATTTAGCCATTTCAGTAGCTTTTTCTTGAGAATCACTTTCAGAGAAACATCTAAATATTGGTTCTGTTCCAGAAGGTCTGATAATTACCCAACCATTATCTTTGAATATTTTAACACCATCTGTTGTGTCTATTTCATAGCCAAGTTTGGAGACTTCTTCAGCTATGTTATTCATTACTTCTTGTTTTTTATCATCTGTACATTCAGATTTCATTTTTTCTGAATAATATACTGGAAGTTCTGCTACAAGTTCTGATAGCTTTTTGTTTTCTGTAGCCATTATTTCTAAGATTTTAGCTGCTGATAATGCAGCATCTCTACCATAAACGAAATCGGGGAAAATAAGTCCTCCATTTTCTTCTCCACCAAATAGACCATTTTCTTCCATTAATTTTCTAGCTACTAAGAGATCTCCTACTGCGGTAGCTATTACTTCTCCATTGTTTTCATTAGCTATATCATAGATAGCTGTAGAAGTAGCTACTGTTGTTACAATAATACTATTAGCATCTTTGTGAAGTCCTTCTTCATTTTTCTCATTTAACATTCTTTTTTCAACTAATGAAAATGATTTATCTCCAAGAACAAAGTTTCCTTTCTCATCAATACATATTGTTCTGTCTGCATCACCATCATGAGCAATACCAATATCAGCTTCTAGATCTTTTACAGTAGCTATTAAATCTTGGAGGTTTGCTTCAATTGGTTCAGGATCTCGTCCTGGGAAAAATCCATCTGCTTGAGAATTTAAGGTTATTAATTCACATCCAAGTCTTTGAAGTATGTATGGTGCAGTATAACATCCTGCTCCTGATCCACAATCAAGAACAACTTTTAATTTAGCTTTTTTAATAGCTTCAACATTTACTCTTTTTAGAACTTCATCTATATATTCTTCAATTATTTTATCATTATTGAAAAGATTTCCAATTGATTTCCATGATGCACGTTTTGGTTCTTTATCAAAATAAATGTCTTCAATAGCTATTTCATCTTCATCTTTTAATCCTATTCCATTTTCATCTACAAACTTTATTCCATTGTATTTTGGAGGGTTGTGTGAAGCTGTTACTATTATTCCTCCATCATAATAATTTTTAACTGCATATTGTACTGCAGGAGTTGGAAGAATTCCAAGATCTATAACATCACATCCAGCAGAGGCAAGTCCTGCAGCTATAGCATTTTTTATCATATGCGTGGTTGTTCTAGTATCCCCTCCAATAGCTATCTTTCCTTGAAATACAGTTCCATAGCTTGCAGCTAATCTTGATGCAAATTCAGGTGTTAAAACATCGTTAGCTGTTCTCCTCACACCAAATGTTCCAAATAATCTTTTGTTAATAGCCATTAATTTTTCCTCCATTGTAAGACATAAAATTTAAGATTCGTGATAATAATTTTTCTTATTAAATTATTTTTTTAAATTATCATTTTATATTATATACTTTAAATTGTATTGTGATAAATATATAGTTTAGTTTTAAAAATGAGATTGTTTATTCTTAGCTGATTAAATTTTAAATAGTATTACTTTCATGTTTAATAAAAAATTTGACAGCTATATTTTTTATGTAAATTATTTTGTTTTCCTATTTTTTCATTTACTTATTGTTGTTTTGGGTTTATATATCCATATTTTCTATTGGAAAATATTTATTACAAAATCGTTATATTTATATATTATTATATCTTAATTATATTATAGTAAAAAACATATTACAAGTTGATTTGTGATTTTCTGTTTTTTTCTTTCTTCGTTTAATTGAAGTTAAACGAAGTAAATT